>JAZFUA010000171.1:0-4446 GCA_036446975.1 Dehalococcoidales bacterium | reverse complement strand
GCTTGTCCAGGAGACCCGGGGCTGGGTGGAGGAGCGAGGGATAACCGTTGCCCAGCGCAGTAAAGAGTATGCCCATGACTACCGTTACTTCCCTGAGCCGGACCTGCCCCCCTTGACCCTGAGCCGGGACCGGGTGGAAGCCATCCGGGCGAAGCTGCCCGAGTTGCCCGATGCCCGGCGTAAAAGGTTCATGGATGAATACGGGCTGCCCCTCTACGACGCCAACCTGCTCACCAGCTCGAAAGAAATGGCTGATTATGAAGAAGTGTTTGTGCGTGCGGTTATAGCTAGTGGAGAGGCTACTAATTTGTCAAAACCCGAGATTGCTAAACTAGGAAGTAACTGGCTTCTAAACACAGTTAGCGGCATTATGAATGTGGAGAATGTTGATATGAAAATCTTCCGCCAAAAGGTAAGTCCTGAAAATCTGGCTAGAGTGACGGTCGTCACTCTCCAAGATGTTGTTAACACCACCAGTTCCAAGTATATAGTTGAGGAAATGTTCCGTAGTGAAAAAAATGCTGATGATATTATCTCTCAGCAAGGCCTCAATCAAATCAGTGATACCGGCCAGATTGAAGAAGCCGTCAGCCAGGCAATAGCTGCCAATGCCCAGGCCGTGGCTGATTATAAAGCGGGCAAAGAGTCGGCTCTCAAGTTTCTGGTCGGCCAGGTAATGAAGGGCACCGGGGGGCGGGCTAACCCGCAGATGGTTGGCCAGATAGTAAAGAAGAAGCTGGAAGGAGAATAAAGTGATAACCTACCTGTATATCATCCAGGCAGTACTGGCTGTATCCCTGATACTGGCTATCCTGCTCCAGGTCAGGGGTGGCGGTCTGGGAGGTATCTTCGGGCAGTCTGATAGTGTCTATCGGACCAAACGAGGCTTGGAAAAGACTCTGTTCCAGCTTACCATCGTCCTGGTGGTTCTATTTATTGTTTTCTCAATAATAACCCTCAGAGTCAGTCAATAATCGACCGACCGGGGAGAAAATATGGAAAACCGGCACGAAGCTGACTGGATAAATAGTATGGAGATACGCCTGGACTTCAGCCATATGATGTCTGATTTTATCGGGCCGGACAGAGGTATTACCCGGCAAGAAATTGATGAACTTACCCCCCGGGCAACGGCAATATCCGCTAATATTGAGTCTAACAGAGCAGCCGGCAAGTTGGGCTTTTACCAGTTACCCTATGATATGGAAGCCGCCAGTCAGGTATCCGGGATTGCCGCTCTTTTTCAGGGAAAATGTGACGACTTTGTCGTTCTGGGTATAGGCGGCTCGGCACTGGGCGGGACGGCTCTTTTCCGCGCTCTTTGCCGTCCCCAGCATAATCTGGTCTCCCAGGCAGACAGAGACGGCAGCCCGCGGGTATTTTTCCTGGATAATGTTGACCCGTCTACCTTTAAGAGCGTCCTCGACCTTATCAACCCGGAAAGAGCGGTATTTAATGTTATCACCAAGTCGGGCACAACTACTGAGACCATCAGCCAGTTTCTGATTATCCGCCAGATGCTTATCGAAAGGGTTGGTGAAGCAGCAGTCAGGCAGCATCTGGTCGTGACCACCGGTGTTGGAGAAGGAAAACTCAGGACAATAGCTGAGCGGGCCGGTTATCCCCTGCTTCCGATTCCGGAAAATGTTGGCGGACGCTTTTCCGTATTGAGTCCGGTAGGGCTGTTTCCCGCCGCCATGTTCGGAGTTGATATTCCCGAACTGCTGGCCGGGGCCCGTCATATGGACGAGCGTTGCCGCACAAACCAGCTCTGGCAGAACCCGGCTTACCTCTGTGGAGCTCTCCACTACCTTGCCGATGTCAGAAAAGGACTGAATATTGCCGTTATGATGCCCTACAGCGATGCCCTGCTCCAGCTAGCCTGCTGGTTCCGTCAACTCTGGGCGGAAAGCCTGGGGAAAGCGGAAACCACTTCCGGGCAAGTTGTCAACGTGGGGCAGACTCCGGTGGTCGCTCTGGGAGTCACTGACCAGCACAGTCAGCTGCAGTTGTACTCTGAAGGCCCCTTTAACAAGCTCATTACCTTCCTGCTGGTGGAAAACACCCCTGAGGAAGTTATTATCCCGCCCCAACCGGAACAAGGAGAAGGTTTTTCCTATCTGGAAGGGCATAGTTTTAATGAGTTGATGAAGATTGAATCCCAGTCGACGATGCTCGCCCTGGCCAAAGCCGGCAGGAGCAATATGAGCCTGACCCTGCCGGAAATAAACCCCTTTACCCTGGGCCAGCTGCTTTTCCTTCTGGAAGCGCAGACAGTCTTTACCGGCGGTCTCTATGACATTGACCCAATGAACCAGCCGGGGGTTGAAGCCAGCAAGCAGTACATTTATGGAATGATGGGGCGGAGCGGCTTCGAGGACAAGGCCAGGGAAGCCAAAGAATGGCAGGCCAGAGAGGGACGGTATATCATCTAGCAGCCACCTTTTTGCTCCTTACCGGGGCACCGGTATTTGACATCAGGCGGAAATAACTATAGTATGGAATCTAAGGTCAGTTCCAACACGGTGACAATAAAACCACTAAACAGAAACCACCAGTCGGCACCGTGTCTTCGGGTGAGAAGCATTGTATCGGGAAGAATTGCGCTTAGATGGTGAACACCCATGGAAAATACTTTAGCCGTAATCTTGGCTGGAGGGCGGGGCGAGCGTCTGAGCGTTCTGGCTCAGGAGCGCACCAAACCGGCTATTCCCTTTGCCGGTAAGTACCGCATCATTGATTTTACCCTTAGTAACTGCGTCAATTCCGGCGTTTCCAAAGTAGCCGTCCTGACGCAGTATCAACCCCTTTCCCTCGTTGACCACCTCGGTGTTGGCGCTCCCTGGGGGCTGGCTGCCCCGGGTAGAGCCATTCGGCTGCTCCAGCCCTTCCTGTCACCTGAGGAACACCGGAACTGGTACAAAGGAACCGCCGATGCCGTTTTTCAGAACCTTCAGTACATAGAAAGACAGAAAGCCGAACATGTGCTCATCTTGAGCGGTGACCATGTTTATAAGATGGACTACTCCCTAATGCTGAATTTTCATAATGATAACCAGGCAGATGTTACCCTGGCTTATACCCGTATCCCGGAAGCGGACCTGAGCCAGTTCGGTACGGTTTCGGTTGACGATAAGGGACAGGTAACCAGCTTCGAGGAAAAAGTCAAACACCCCAAGAGTAATCTCATCTCTATGGGCGTCTACCTTTTCAAAAAGGATGTCCTCCTGCGACGGCTTGAGGAAGATGCCAGGCTGAGGTCATCCAAACATGATTTCGGCCACGATGTGTTACCCAGAGTGATGAAAAAGCAGCGTCTTTTCGGCTACGAATTTCAGGGCTACTGGCGTGATGTAGGCACGGTTCAAACCTACTGGCAGACTAATATGGACCTGATTCATATGTCCCCCGGTGGTTACCTGTCAGAAGCCGACTGGCCCATCCGCACTAACGACGAAGAAAGGTCCCCAGCCATCGTCTCCGAGAGTGCCCGGGTAATCGATAGCCTGGTATCTAACGGTTGCCTCATTGAAGGTCATGTTGAACATTCAATCCTCTCCCCGGGAGTGATAATATCCGAAGGCGCCGTAGTTAAGGACTCGATTATTTTATCTGACAGCACGGTAGGTTCACACAGCATTATCGACTGCACAATTCTGGATAAGGAAGTGGTGGTCGAGGCCGGTTGCCATATTGGCTTCGGCGATGATATGCGAGTTAACAGAAAGGAACCAAAGGTACTGAATACCGGCATTACTCTCGTCGGCAAGTGGGCCAAGATACCTCCCGGGACCAGGATAGGCCACAACTGTATCATTTATTGTGGCGTGGTGGAGGAAGATTTCCGCTCCGACGAGATACCCAGCGGGCAGACAGTCAGTCCCAGGAAGAGACGCTCTGTTCGAACGCACTAGCTCACGGTAAGTCAGACAAAGATAAAAATATGTCCGAACTAAGACAGGACCCAACCACCAGAGAATGGGTAATATTGGCTCCGGAGAGAGCCCGTCGTCCTCAGCAGGCTCTGAAGAAAAGGGTGACTGAAGTATTACCCGACTGGGACGAATCTTGCCCCTTCTGTCCTGGAAATGAAGCCCAGACTCCCGATGAAGTCTTAAAAATAGCTGCTTCAGACCACGATTCGGGCTGGGCAGTGAGAGCGGTACCCAACCGGTTCTCCGCCCTGACTCCTGAAGGGAGTATTTTAAGAAGAGAGGATGGGCATTTTGCCCGCGCAATGAATGGTTTCGGGGTGCATGAAGTAATCATAGAAAGCCCTCTTCACAACACTACCCTGGCATTGATGTCATATGAACGGGTAGAGAATGTGCTGGACGCTTACCTGCAAAGGTACAATGCCCTGAAGAAAAACCGGCTGCTCAAGTTCATCACCATCTTCAAGAATCACGGCCGGGAGTCGGGGACATCTTTGGCACACCCTCACTC
>JAZFUA010000170.1:0-9191 GCA_036446975.1 Dehalococcoidales bacterium | reverse complement strand
CACACTCCCGGCTTGAATTATAGCCCAAGGCGTCGAATAAGGGCAAGCTACAGGCTTGATAAGACCGCAGGCTTAGATTTTTCGTCATCCCGATTCCATCGGGATTCCTCAGAATGACATTTAAGGCAAGGCTATTTTCCTTTCTGTCTCCTTTCTAAGAAGATGTAAACAAAAGTGCCTTGAAGGCAGCAGGTCACCAGGCATTTGAAGGAGTTTGAGGGGCTGCCGCCCCTCTTCCTTATTTCTTCCCCCTTTGGCAAAGAGCCTGTCCTGAGCTTGTCGAAGGAGGGACTAAGGGGGATTTAAAATCCCTCTACCCTTAATAAATCCCCCAACAGCCGAATTGACCGATACGGATGCGGTGTGCTATCCTCGCAATTAGGGGAGATAAGCAAATTGGACTCATTTGAAAGGCAATGGCAGCGCTGGTTTCCGGAAGAAGGGGGTAGCAAACCTGAATCGCCTGCTTCCGGCCAACGGGCGATCAACAGGTTGTTCTTAATTCTGGCGGGAGCCTTTGCCCTGTTCATTCTGTTAAGTATATTAAAAGGCGTCTATACCGAGTGGCTCTGGTTCAGCAATCTGAATTTTGGCAGTGTCTATACTACTATCCTGAAGACCCAGGTGCTGGTCTTTCTGCTGGCGGCTCTATCCTTCGCCATCTTTTTTCTGGGAAATCTGGTGCTGGCGACTCGCCTGGTACCTAAGACTGAATCGCATTTTTGGCCCTGGAATATAATACGCCAACTGCAGTCAACGCTCAGGCTGGGCGTTATTCTGGGAACAATATTTCTCAGTGTAATATTTGGCATGGTTGCCCAGGGTAACTGGGAGGTTATTCTCCGCTTCCTGAACTGGCAGCCTTTCAATATTCTAGACCCGGTGTTCCAGCGGGAGATTGGCTTCTATGTCTTCTCTTTGCCCTTCCTTCGCCTGCTGCACGGCTGGCTATTGGGCGTGCTGTTTATTACTCTTATCGGCAACGCCGGGATATATCTTCTCAGTTACGGTGTGCAGCGGCTCCGTTTCGATTTTAGCCGACGGGTTCTATCCCACTTTGGAGCACTGGCGATAATGATTCTGGGTCTCTTCGCCTGGGGTTACTGGCTTGGCATCTGGGAACTGGTCTTTTCCAGTCAGGGAGTAGTCTTCGGAGCCGGTTATGCCGATATGAATGCCCGGCTCCCGGCGCAGTGGATTCTTATTGGCGTGACCGTCATCCTGACAGGCATCATCCTGGTCTCAATATGGCAGCGTAATTTGCGCCTGCCGATGTACGGTATCGGGGGATGGATAGCAGCCGTTGTCCTGATAAGCGGTATCTATCCCGCCCTGGTACAGCGCTTCCAGGTTGAACCTAACGAACTGGAGAGAGAAAGACCTTACATTGAGCATAATATTAATTATACCAATGCGGCTTTCGCCCTGGATCGGATTAAAGAGCAGCCCTTCCCTGCCGATGAATCATTGACTATAGAAGATATAACTAGCAATGAAATGACTATCAGCAACATCAGGCTCTGGGACCCCCGCCCACTCAAGGATACCTATAACCAGATTCAGTCTATCCGGCTCTATTATGACTTCAATGATGTTGATATCGACCGCTATACTATTGACGGCGTTTACCGGCAGGTAATGCTGTCTGCCCGCGAATTATCCGCCGAAAAATTAGCCGCGCAGGCACAGACCTGGGTCAACCGGAAATTACAGTTTACCCATGGCTATGGTGTCGTTCTCAGCCCGGTTAACGAGGTAACGGCCCAGGGACTGCCCAACCTGCTCCTGAAGGATATACCCCCAGTCGGCAGCTTTACTATAGACCGACCCCAGATATACTTCGGAGAAAAGACCAATGATTATGTTATCGTGAAAACGAAGACTCAAGAATTTGACTATCCCAGCGGGGATGATAATGTCTATGGGAGCTATGAAGGTAAGGGGGGCGTTAATCTGGATGGCTTCTTTCGCCGCCTTCTCTATGCCTGGCAATTTGGTGACCTTAATCTTCTCATCAGCAATGAGCTTAACCCTGAAAGCCGGGTACTCTATTACCGCAACATCAGCAACAGGGTAAAACACCTGGCGCCATTCCTGGAACTGGATGCCGACCCGTATCTGGTAATTATGGACGGCAGGCTACTCTGGATACAGGATGCTTACACCACCAGTAACCGTTATCCCTATTCCGAGCCGCTGGGAGGCGGATTAAACTACATTCGCAATAGTGTTAAAGCAGTTATTGATGCTTATGATGGCAATGTGATCTTCTATGTTACCGACCCGGAGGATGCCCTGATACGAACCTACCAGAGTATCTTTCCTGACTTATTCGTCCCCGGCGAACAGATGCCGCAGTCACTGCGAGATCACCTCCGCTATCCCGAAGATATGTTCAACATCCAGGCTTCTGTGTACCGGAGCTATCATATGCGCGATGTCCGGGTATTCTACAATAAAGAAGACCTGTGGGCTGTGCCCAGGGAGGTCTATTTCGGTAGCGAACAGACTATGGAGTCTTACCATATCATTATGCGTCTGCCCGGTGAGGAGAAAGAAGAATTCCTGCTAATGCTGCCTTTCACCCCGGTCAATAAGAATAATACCATTGGCTGGCTGGCTGCCCGCAGTGACGGAGATAACTACGGGACCTTGCTTGCCTACCTTTTCCCCAAGGAGAAGCTTGTGTATGGCCCCAGCCAGATTGAAAATAGAATCGGGCAGGATACCGTTATTACAGAACAGCTTGCCCTGTGGGGTCGTGGTGGCTCCCAGGTTATCCGGGGTAACCTGCTGCTGATTCCCATAGGCACCTCAATCCTGTATGTAGAGCCGCTCTTTCTACAAGCTGAGGGTGGCGGGCTACCGGAACTGAAACGGGTGATTGTAGTTGCCGGTGATAGGATAGCTATGGAACCTACCCTGCAAGAAAGCCTGACAGCCATCTTCGGCACTGCAGCGCCGCCTGCCACCGAACCCCCGGTCACCCCCTCGGTGCCAGCAGGACCCCAGGAGCCGTTAGTCACTGATATAGCCAGCCTGATTGACCAGGCCCAGCAGCACTACAACAAAGCCCTGCAGTACCAAAAAGAAGGCGACTGGGCCGGCTACGGAGAGGAACTGGCCGCATTAGAAGCAGTTCTTCAGGAACTGGCGAGATTAGCTGCCGTAGAGTAGAGAACCTTCAACTTTTCAGGACAACTTTCGGGAGGCAGAATGAAGGGAAGGGTTATCATGGTCCAGGGGACCGCTTCCGATGTCGGCAAGAGCGTTCTGGTGACCGCTCTTTGTCGTATTTTCAGGGATGACGGCTTCACAGTAGCCCCATTTAAAGCCCAGAACATGTCCCTGAATTCCTTTGTCACTCCTGATGGCGGAGAGATTGGCAGAGCTCAGGCGGTGCAGGCCGAAGCCTCCGGTATCGACCCGTCAGTGGATATGAACCCGATTCTATTGAAACCGGAGGGCAATAGCCGGTCTCAGGTGGTGGTAAACGGCCGACCCTGGATGACAAGCACAGCCGCCAATTATTACACCCTGAAAGCCCAATTATGGCCCTTCGTGACCGAAGCTATCGACAAGCTCCGTTCGCAGTACCAGATTGTTGTTATCGAAGGGGCGGGCAGCCCGGCGGAAGTAAATCTAGCCAGGGATGAGATAGTGAACATGCGCCTGGCGAGGTACTGCCAGGCGCCGGTATTGCTGGTAGGTGATATCGACCGTGGAGGTGTCTTCGCTTCCTTACTGGGTACTTTGTGGCTCCTGAAACCCGAAGACCTGAAATTGGTCAAGGGCCTGGTGGTAAACAAATTCCGGGGAGACCTGACGCTTTTTGAACCCGGAATCAAATTTCTGGAAGAGAAAGCCGGCCTCCCGGTAACCGGAGTGATACCCTACTTCAGGGATATCTCTATTGCCCAGGAGGACTCGGTATTCCTGGAACATTCAAAACCTCAGCCAGGGACTTTCCAGATAGATATCGCCGTCATCAGAATGCCCCACATCTCCAATTTCGATGATTATGACCCACTATCAAAAGAAAATGGCGTCAGGGTAAGATATGTACATTCCCCCAAAGAACTGGGCAGCCCGGATTTAATTATTCTACCGGGAAGCAAGACCACGGTAGCAGACCTGGACTGGCTGAGAGAAAGCGGGCTGGCTGGCCATATTTGCCGGCTTTTCCAGCAAGGAGCCTTCGTCATCGGTATCTGCGGAGGCTACCAGATGCTGGGACAATATATTGACGACCCGGAGCAGGTTGAGTCAACGGTTTTACGGCAAAAAGGTCTGGAACTTTTACCCATCACCACTACTTTTTTACCCACAAAAGAAACCCACCAGGTAAAGGGGGAGGTAGTGTCTCATCATGGGCTGCTGGCCGATACCACCGGTATCGTCTTTGAAGGTTACGAGATTCACATGGGCAGGACAGAAAGCGATGAAGAAGGAAACGCTTTCCTCCTCAAAGAGCGCTCGGGTAAAGAGTGCTCCGTATTGGATGGCTACCTGGATTCCAGTGGACGGGTACTGGGAACCTATGTTCACGGGTTGTTCGGTAACCGTGAGCTCCGGCGAGCCATCCTTAACCATATCGCCCAGACAAAGGGACAACTCCTCAGTTTTGATGAAGAAAGTGACCGCCGACAGGACGAATATGACAAGCTGGCTGACCTGATACGGAACAGTCTTGACATGGACATAATTTACGACATCGCCGGATTAAAAAAGCTCTAAAAACACCTTGAAGCCACAGTGAACGCCTTTTTCAGCCCCGGGTATCTCCGGGAGTATCGTCAGCCACGGATTTTCTTCACTGGTAATTCGATGCCATTTAGGCTACTATTATGAGTGGCAATATGCCTGAGCCTGAAATCAACCGGAAGACCGGCTAGCAGTGTGAACACAATTTTTGACAAAATAGAGACCGATTCAAAAATAGCTGTCATCGGCGGTGGACCGGCCGGCAGCTTCTTTGCCCTGTTTCTCCTTTATTTCGCCCGGCAGAGGGGCGTCCAACCTGATGTCACCATTTACCAGGAAAGGGATTTTAGTGAACTGGGCCCGAAAGCGTGCAAAGGCTGCGCCGGAATACTATCTATGTCCCTGCTCGAAAATATGGGCGAACTCGGTTTAACCATACCTGGGGAAATAATCCAGAGCAGAATAGAACATTATGCCGTCCATAGTCCGTATACAAACCTCAGTATCAGCAACCCTGAAAAGGGAGTACAGATTCTGAGTGTTTTCCGCGGGGGCGGTCCACGGATATCCAACTATCCGGTCCCAATCAGTTTTGATGGCTGGCTATTGGAACAGGCTCAAAAGCAGGGCGTTAAAGTGGAAAATAAAAGAGTATCGCGCCTCTACATTGGACCCGAGACGAAAGTAGAATTGGACGGCCGGAAGCTGGATTACGACCTGGTAGTGCTGGCTTCAGGGGTAAACACCAGACGCCTGCGGATTCAGGGGCTTCAATATATTCCCCCGAAGACACAAATCATGGCCGTGGATGAGCTTTTCGCAGGCACTGACCTGGTAGAGACCCATCTGGGTAATATGGCCCATGTCTTTCTGATTCCGAACTCAGGATTGGTTTTTGGGACATTGGTGCCCAACGGGCCCTTTATAAATGTTTCTCTGTTAAGCACGGGCAAACGTCCTGTTTCAATTATTGATTTCTTGAACCATGAAATGGTGAAGAGTGTGCTGCCGGGTCAGTTTGAGCGCGCTTGCGGCTGCCGACCCAGAATCCAGGTTAGTTCTGCCGGTAATTATTACGCAGATAAATTCGTGGCCATTGGTGACGCCGCCATCTCCAGACTGTTTAAAGATGGCATCGGCTCCTCATTATTATCTGCCCGTGAAGCCGCCCGCACCGTAGTTTATCATGGCCGGTCCAGTCACAATTTTAAGCAGTACTATCAACCGCTTTGCCGCGACATAGGCAATAACAACCGGTGGGGACGGCTGTTATTCGCAATCAATGACCGGGCCAAGGATTCCCGCTCCTTTCTCCTGGCCCAGCAGCGGCTGATTGGAGAAGAGCAGGATAATGTGACCGGCTCGCGGCCGTTTACCCGGGCTGCCTGGGGAATGTTCACTGGCAACTACAGGTATAGGAGTATAGCCGGAATGACTTTAAATCCAGCTTCAGTAACAAGGTTTCTCTGGACTTTTCTGGGAGAATTTTTTAACGGTCTGGGCCGTAAAGAGCGCGTCTATCCCAGAAAGCTGTCCGTTGGCAACAAAAAAGTCCTGATTCTGGGTAGCGGATTTGGCGGTATTTACAGCCTGCGCCATCTGGTCCGTTCTCTGAACAAAAACGAGAATGTGGAAACCACCATGGTAAGTAACGAGAATTTCTTCCTCTTCTCTCCCTTGTTACATGAAGTAGCCATGGGAGGCGTAGAGACCAGACACATCGCCTATCCCGTCAGGAGATTACAATGGAGAGACAGGTTCGATTTTATTCAGGCTGAGGTAGAAAATATTAATCTCAGTGACCACACGGTTACCACCACCGGAGGAACCCAGAGCTTCGATTATCTTATCATGGCGCTGGGCAGTATTACCGATACCTCGGAACTGCATTCAATGGACGGAAATTTTATGGACGTAAATGTCTTTACTTTAAAAACACTGAACGATGCCAGGATAATTAGAAATCATATCATCGAAGTTTTCGAGCAAGCCAGTCTGCATAGAGAGCCAGAGCAACAGAAGCAACTACTTACCTTTGTTGTTTCCGGAGGCGGCTATGTTGGTATACAATTTGTCACCCAGTTAAGAGACTTGATCCACAGAGACCTGGTCAAGTTTTACAAGAACATAGACCCGGCCAATATCAGGATTATCCTGGTGGAAGCAGAATCCAGGATTGTCACCGAGCTGCATACTAAACTCGGTGCCTATATTATGAGACATCTCCAAAATTCAGGCATTGAAGTCAGACTCAGGTCACGGGTCACCTGTGTCTGGGCAGACCATGTGGAAATCAACGGCCAGGAACTGGTACCCACAAATACTCTCATCTGGGTAGCCGGGATAACTGCTAACCCGCGGATTGCCGAAATGGATGTCGAAAAGGATAGCCTGGGTCGAGTTTTTGTTAACGAATATCTGGAAGTTCCCGGATTCCCGGGCGTATATGCCCTGGGTGATTGTGCCCACTTCGAGGACCCCCAGTCTGGCCGACCGATACCTCCCCGGGCTCATAACGCAGTCCGCCAGGCTAAAATAGTCGCCGGAAACATTTTAGCTGAAATCCGGGGCCGGGATAAGAAACCCTATATATATGACAGCGGTGGTCAAATAGTCTCTTTAGGCGATACTAAAGCCGTATTCCGTTTCCATAATTTAAGGCTGTACGGGTTTCCGGCCCGTCTGATCTGGCTGGCTGCCTACTCCCTGCTGGCTACCGGGCACTACAACCGCATCCGGATTCTAAGCGATTGGACATTATCTTTTTTGTTTGGCCGGGATACTACCTTTCTCAAGCTAAAAAAGTAGCCGGATTATGGTATAGTTTAACTCAGGAAGACGAAGATAAAAGGCTATGGCAGGATAATGACTGCGAAAAATAACGCTTCAGAGAACATCTATTACCCGGTCTCGCTGAATATCAGGGGCAGGAAGTGCATCGTAGTTGGTGGCGGGCAGGTAGCTCTGCGTAAAGTGATTGTACTGCTTGAACACGGGGCCAATGTTGAAGTCATCAGCCCTGAGCTCTGCCCGGAGCTAGTGAGTCTCTCGGAAAAAGGAGAAATACTCGCCCGGACCAGAGCCTACCGGGAAGGAGACATGAAAGGCGCTTTCGTCGCCATTATCGCCACCGATAACAGTGAGATTAACCGGAAAATAGCCGGGGAGGCACGGGAAAAAGCCGTCCTTTCCAATGTAGTCGATGATGCCGAATATTGTGATTTCATTGCCCCATCATACCTGCGCCGGGGGGGAATTTCTATTGCTATCTCTACCTCGGGAGAAAGTCCGGCCCTGGCCCGCAAAATACGCACCCGGCTGGAAAAGGAATTCGGTGAAGAGTATGCCCGGCTCTCCTCCCTGATTGGCAGGATCCGAGCTGAAGCCAGAGACCAAAATATCAAGGTCTCCAGTGATGGATGGCAGGAAGCTATCGACCTCGACCTGCTCCTGGAACTGCTCAGGAATGGCCAAGAAGAAGAAGCCGGCACTACCCTGCTCAACAATCTGAAGGCAAGACAAGGGTAAAATCAGATGACCAATAAAATAATCCTTGGTTCAAGAGGCAGCAAGCTGGCCCTGATTCAGTCTGAGTCCATAGTCGCCAGTATCAAAAAAGCCAATCCTGATACCGAAGTGAGCATTAGCCGCATCGTAACCGGAGGTGACCGGAATCACCATATCCCGCTGGAAGCAGTAGCCGGTCAGGGTATCTTTGTCAAGGAACTGGAAGAAGCCCTGCTGGATGGCCGCATCGACCTGGCCGTGCACAGCCTCAAGGATATGCCGGGCCAGCTTCCTGACGGACTTTGCCTGGCAGCGGTAGCCGAAAGGTCTGACCCGCGAGATGTGCTGATTTCAAAAGGGGACCAAAAGCTGGCCGAACTGGCACCCGGAGCCACAATTGGCACCGGCAGCTTGAGACGGGCCGCTCAGCTAACTGCTTTCCGCCCGGACCTGGAGATAATCAGTATCAGGGGCAATGTCGATACCCGATTGAATAAAATAACCAAAGGCGAGGTTGATGGTGTGATATTAGCCGCCGCCGCGCTGATACGGCTCGGCTGGGAGGACAGGATAAGCGAATACTTGCCAGTGGAGATTTTTCTTCCCGCGGTAGGACAGGGAGCGCTGGCTATTGAGACCCGTTCAGATGATTCAAAAATTACCCGAATTGTTGCTCCCCTGAACCACCTGCCCACCTGGCAGAGTATCACTGCCGAGCGCGCCTTTCTGCGTACCTTAGGTGGCGGTTGCCAGGCGCCAATGGCAGCTTCAGGGACGGTAGCAGGCACAATCCTGCGTCTTGAGGGAATGGCCATCGAGGTTAGTGAGAACAGGGTATTGCGGGGTACGGAAGAAGGAAGCCCATCGTCAGCGGAGGAACTCGGCGTCAGGCTGGCGCAGAGATTACTGGCTGATGGGGCAGATAAATTTTTATCTCCCTAAGGAGGGCAAGAGATGAACAACGGGAAGGTGTATCTGGT
>JAZFUA010000169.1:0-3438 GCA_036446975.1 Dehalococcoidales bacterium | reverse complement strand
GATTACGGCAATTATACCCTTATTGTCATAACTGAACAATGCCTTATCCTTTGTAATTTGTTGCTTTAATAACGTTCAATTAAGCGGTACCTATTGTGGATAATAATATCGCCTTACCGTCAATCAATCCTTCTTGTTTTATTCTTATCCTTAACATATAATCATCTGCACAATCCATAGGGGTGATATGGAATACGATTCACAACGGGCGCTGCAACTTTTAAGGCTTGGCACCGGTAATCCGAACGCCACATTCAGGGATGACCAGGAAGAAGCAATACAACATGTGGTTGATGGCCGGGGACGGCTCCTTCTGGTTCAAAAAACCGGCTGGGGGAAGAGCAATGTTTATTTCACAGCAATAAAAATGCTCAGAGAGGATGGCTTTGGTCCGGCGTTGCTTATATCACCGCTGCTGGCCTTAATGCGTAACCAGATCTCTCAAGCTGAGCGTTTGGGAGTGAAGGCAGCCAGATATACTTCTGATAACAAAGAAGAATGGCCAGAAGTTGAAGAAGCGCTTCAAAATAATGATTTAGACATTCTTCTCATCTCTCCCGAGCGCCTGGCAAACGAATCCTTCCGCGCGGGAGTTCTCTCAATAATGTCGTCCCGGGTCTCTCTCTTAGTCATCGACGAGGCACATTGCATTTCAGATTGGGGACATGATTTCCGCCCGGAATACCGGCTGATTGAAGGGATTGTGAATGAGTTACCAGGGAATTCGAGGCTGCTAGCTACTACCGCAACCGCAAATAAACGGGTGATGGCTGATTTGGAGGAGATACTCGGGCCGGATATCACGGTTTCCCGCGGGGGCCTGAACCGCCCATCACTCCATCTTCAAACCATCCGCTTATCGCAGCAATCCGAACGCCTCGCCTGGCTGGCCGCGCAGGTACCGGCCCTTCCGGGCAGCGGCATCATCTACGCACTCACCAAACGGGATGCGAACCAGGTGGCTGATTGGCTCCGGTCACAAGGTATGAAGGTTGAATCATACACCAGCGATGGGGAGAACCGTGAGGCCCTTGAGAATGCTCTGTTGGAAAACAAAATCAAGGCATTGGTGGCAACCCCTGCACTCGGGATGGGTTTTGATAAACCGGACCTGGGCTTCGTGATTCATTACCAGATGCCCGGCTCCGTCATCGCATATTATCAGCAAGTCGGAAGGGCAGGGCGGGCCATGGATGCCGCCTACGGAATTTTGCTCAGCGGTGAAGAGGAAACTGATATAACAAACTACTTCATCGAAACTGCGTTCCCAACCCGAGAAGAAGTACAGATAATACTTGAAGCGTTACAAACGAACCCTGATGGACTATCTGTCCCCCAATTATTAAAGCAGGTAAATATTAGAGCCAACCGGGTCAATAAGACAATTCAATTGCTTTCACTTGAATCTCCGTCACCGATAGTAAAACAAGACTCAAAATGGCAATTGACCATAGCTACTTTGAGTGAGAAGTTTTGGGACCGTGCCGAGAGACTCACCGCCCTGCGGCGGGATGAACAGCTGCAGATGCAGGAGTATGTAAATCTGAAGACTGGTCATATGGAATTTCTGATAAACGCATTAGATGGTGAGCCTGGTACGGAAAACCCACCTGATTTAACACCTTTATCCGATACTGCGGACCCTGCTCGTATTCAGGAGGCGATAGTTTTCCTGCGACGCTCCAACATTCCGATAGAACCGCGAAAGCAATGGCCATTTGGGAGTTTACCGCACCTGGCAGAGAACAGGAAAATAAAAGAGGAGCATCGGGCCGAAGAGGGTAGAGTCCTCAGCGTCTGGCGTGATTCCGGATGGGGAAATTTGGTCTATCAGGGCAAGTATAAAGATAATAAATTTGCGGACGAACTGGTTGCAGCTTGTGTAGAATTAGTAAAAAAATGGGCCCCTGACCAGCCACCCGTTTGGGTAACCTGCATCCCCTCCCGCCGCCATCCTGACCTGGTACCGGATTTTGCCAGACGATTGGCTGATTCCCTAGGCCTCCCTTTTTATAGTGTTTTAGAAAAAACCGATGACCGTCCCGAACAAAAAACTATGAACAACAGCAGCCAGCAAGTGGCAAACATTGACGGCTCTTTGGCTTTAAAGGCAGGCGAACTACCGGATGGTCCGGTTTTGCTGATTGATGATATGGTGGACTCACGCTGGACTATTACGGTGGCCGCATTTTTGCTAAAATCAAATGGCAGTGGGGAGGTATTTCCCTTAGCCCTTGCGAATACAGGGTTTGCCGCAACTGAAGAATGAATAGTTTAATCTCCACCAATACCCAGGCGATACTACTACTCGCCACGCCTTTAATAACCGGGCGAGGGAGTCCTGCTGCGGAGATACTGACGCTCGGTGAATACAACCGCCTGGCCAGGGCTCTTCAGGATGCCCAACGGGAACCGGCGGACCTGCTGGGGCCGGAAGCGAATGATATCCTTAATGATTTGCAGGATATTATCGACAAGGAACGCCTCAGCGGGTTGCTGGAGCGTGGATTCCTTCTTTCCCAGGCCCTGGATAATTGGCAGACCAGAGCCATCTGGGTTCTCAGCCGGGCGGATAATGAATACCCGGAAAGGATAAAATCCCGCCTCAAAGACTCCGCTCCGCCTATATTATACGGTTGTGGTGATTCAGCTATTCTTGATACCGGCAGGCTGGCAATTGTGGGCTCCAGGAAAGTCGATGAAGCATTACGGGAGTACACTGAAAATGTCGGCCGTGTCGCTGCCCAAGCGAATGAAACGGTAGTTTCCGGTGGTGCCCGCGGTATTGACCAATCTGCTATGAGCGGCGTCCTGCAGGGGGGCGGCCGGGCCATTGGAGTTCTTGCTGATAGTCTCGGCCGGCAAGTTCTATCCCGTGACCTTCGGGAATATTTAATGGAGAGTCAATTAGTGCTGATTTCTCCTTATGACCCATCAGCTGGGTTCAATGTCGGACACGCAATGCAAAGGAACAAAGTTATTTATGCGTTAGCAGATGCTGCGCTAGTCGTCAGTTCGGATTACGGAAAGGGTGGTACCTGGGCGGGGGCAATCGAACAACTTGAGAAGCTGCATTTTGTTCCGATATATGTCCGCTCAAACGGAGACAATGAGAAAGGCTTAAAAGCGCTTCAAGATAAAGGGGCGCTGGTCTGGTCTGACCCTTCGGACTCGGAATCATTCTCCGAAGCAATAAACGTTCAGGTAGACCTGGTAAAACGTACAAATAAACAGGGAAAATTTGACTTTCAGGAAGGCACATAAAGCTATCCGTTCTTTGGAACCTTTTCCCATCACTTTAATAAAGCCCTTTTTCAGGTCAAGTTGTTCAAGATTTATATTAGCGATTTCAGAAGCACGGATGTCAGTGTTGAATTGCGTGCGGCGTTAATGATTGGTTTGTTGGGGGCCTTTACCACCTTTTCAACATTCTCTATC
>JAZFUA010000168.1:0-2874 GCA_036446975.1 Dehalococcoidales bacterium | reverse complement strand
GTAATTGACATTGAACACCACCTGGTTCTCAACGTAATTACTTACCCGGCAATGGGAGTGGCTTTTATTGTGTCATTTTTCTGGCCCGGGGTAAGGACCTTTTCAGTATTCTGGCCTCAATTGGGAGTAGAAAGCGCTTTGTTGGGGGGAGTGGTCGGGGCCGCCATCCTGGCCGTGCCGTTTATTATTTATCGTGGTGGGATGGGGATGGGGGACATTAAGCTGGGAGCTCTGTTGGGCTTAATGACCGGGTTTCCCCTGATAATTATGGCCATTTTATTCTCCTGGGTTGGGGGCGGGCTAGTAGCTATTGTGTTGCTCGCTTTGAAGATAAAAGGGCGTAAAGAGGCAATTGCTTTCGCTCCTTTCATGGTAACGGCAGCCCTGGTTACCCTGTTATGGGGAGATGCGATTTACCAATGGTACATGTAGATAATTTGTTTATTATTACGTGTTATATATAATTTTACATAAACTCAATACTATACTTGACATATCCAGATAAGATGGCTTATTTTTATAACGGAGAAGTTAATGTTTGGAAGATATGAAAAGGAAGCCTACCAGTTCCTGGCTACTTTTCGGTTTTTATCATACGCCCTGGCGGTGATGTTCACCCAGGTGACACCGCTGCCTTTAACGGCCGACGTTATGCCGGGCCTGCAGCTTTACATCATCCTGGCCGTACTGGGCGTGTATACCGTATTAAGGGTCTTTTCCCCCCTCCGCTGGCGCGAGCGCAGCCCGATAACCTACATGATTCTGCTTGGCGATTTCCTTTTGAGTATTCTGCTGGTGGCCTACACCGGCGGTTTGAACAGCCCTTTCCTGCTTTACTCACTTACGCCTATTATGACTGCGGCTCTTCTCTTTGAGGAAAGGATCTCCCTGTCACTGGCGGCAATCGCTTCCATTGTTCTTTCTGTTTCTCACCTGGCCTTGAGCCAGCTGACGGAAAGGTTCGCCTGGATTATGCAGGGGCACAATCTCACCCTGCTCATCGTTTATACTTTATTCAGCTTCGTCGCGGCTGTCGTGCCTTACCGTATTAACCTGAACATCCGCCGGAGAATTGAGAGAGAAGCTATTATCGAGGAGCGCCGGAGAATAGCCCGTGAACTGCATGACGGAATCGCCCAGTCGCTTGGCTATCTGAATATGAAAACAAAGATAGCCAGTGAAGCTGTATCTTCCCAAAATACCGTCCAGGCTCTAACGGAACTGAACGATATCAGCAAGGTTGTCCAGGATACCTATGAAGATATCCGCGAATCAATAGACCAGTTGAGCGCTGAAATAAAAAATATACCTTTGATACCGGCTATGGCCAACTATATGCGGGAGTTCAGCAGTAATAATGGTATTAAAGTCAATTTTGAGCATCCCAGGTCGTTTCTCCGGCTATCGCCGGTAGCCGAACTGCAATTACTGCGTATCTCCCAGGAAGCCCTGACCAATGTCAGGAGACATGCCGGGGCCACTGAGATAGAAGTCAAGCTTGAAAGTAGTAACGAGGCAATCGAGATGATAGTAAAAGATAACGGGGCCGGTTTTGAACTAACAGACCTTGAGGACGCCCCGCCCGGCTACCACGGGTTAAATATCATTAAGGAAAGGGCAGAAACGCTCGGAGGCGATTTTAGCATTTCTACCGCTCCCGGCGAGGGAACGGCATTGATGGTCAGTTTGCCTCTTGATAAAGTGAGGCTGTGATATGGGAGAAATAAGAGCGCTAATTGTTGATGACCACACGTTATTCCGCCGCGGCATCGCCTCCGTACTGGAGAACCAGGATGGACTGAAGGTAATAGGAGAGGCCGTTGACGGTCTTGACGCTATCGAAAAAGCTAAAAAACTGGCACCGGATGTCATCCTGATGGACCTGAATATGCCCCGCTGCAGCGGTCTGGAGGCCACCCAAGCGCTCCAGGCAGAACAACCCCAGATTAACATCCTGGTACTTACAGTATCGGATAACGAGTCTGACCTGTTCGCGGCGATGAAATTCGGGGCCCGGGGTTATATTCTTAAAAATGCCGAGCCGGAAGAACTGAGACATGCCATTTTTCACATCGCCCAGGGCGGGGTTATAGTTTCCCCGCTGATGGCTTCTAAACTGCTGACTGATTTTCAGGAACTGGAAGTAAGGGAGACCCGGATAGAATCTCCCCATCAGGAGAAAGCTGCTCTTAGCCCCCGTGAGGGTGAAGTGCTTCAGCAAGTGGCCAAAGGAGCCACGAATAAGGAAATCGGAGAGTCTCTGTTCATTTCAGAAAACACGGTAAAGACACACCTTCAAAACATCATGGAAAAACTGCACCTGGCAAACCGGAGCCAGGCCGCGGCTTACGCCGTTCAAAAAGGACTTCTCTCCAATAAAGATTAGCCTCAGCCCAATCTTTTATACAGAGGCGTAATACTTTTAGGGCAAAGCCACTCTCACCCAAAAGGATTAGTAGCCCTTGTTTAAATCACCCGTTTGCAGGATTGCCGCCATTACAACCATGCCCTATATTGGAATCAGGTAGCGAGGAAAGATTGCCGTTTAACTCTTCCAGACGTGGAAGAGTAAAAATAAGAAGGAAGGTGACCAAGAAATGAAGATACCGAAACGAGGAGAAAAGGGATTTACCCTTATCGAGCTGCTGATCGTAGTAGCCATCCTGGGGGTGCTGGCAGCGGTGGTTATCCCCAATGTGGGGCGGTTTATCGGCCGGGGCGAAACGGAAGCGGGAGAAACAGAGTTCGCCAATATCCAGTCAGCCGTGGTGGCTATGATGACCGACCAGGGGCAGGCCATAATAACTCCCCGAACCGGGGCTACTGACAATATGAGCCAGTTCCCTGAGGCGACTAATGGCTATGTACTCTATG
>JAZFUA010000167.1:0-9512 GCA_036446975.1 Dehalococcoidales bacterium | reverse complement strand
CGGATTTGTCCTCAATGCCAGAGCCGGCGGATAAAATTCCTCGGCGTTGGCACTCAGAAACTGGAGCAGGAAACAGCCAGCACTTTCCCTCAGGCCCGGCTCATGCGCTGGGATAGTGATTCTACCAAAAGGAAAAACTCCCACCAGGAGATACTGGATAAATTCCGGACTCACCAGGCTGATATTCTTATCGGTACTCAGATGATTACCAAGGGGCTGGATTTACCCCGGGTTACCCTGGTTGGGGTGGTCAATGCCGATATAGCCTTGAACCTGCCTGATTTTCGGGCTGGAGAGAGAACTTTTCAATTGCTGAGCCAGGTGGCGGGGAGGGCTGGTCGCGGTCCTCTGGGGGGGCAGGTTATCATCCAGACTTATTCTCCGGATAATTTCGCCATTCAGGCAGCGGCCAGACACGATTATGCCCTCTTTTACGCTCAGGAAATTGAATACCGGCGTCAGCTAAATAATCCTCCTTTCAACCGGCTGGCAAGTCTCGTTTATAGCCATACAAATGAGGTAGCCTGTCGGCGTGAAGCGGAAAGAATGAGCCGGTTGCTTACCGGCGAGATAGATTCAAAAGGGATTTCCGGCCTCACTATCATCGGACCTACCCCGGCATTCGTTCACCGTCTTAGGGGCAGATTTCGCTGGCAGCTTGTGCTACGTGGCTTGGACCCTTCCGCCTTCCTCTCGGCAATTCCTTTTCCTCATGGCTGGGTAACAGATATTGACCCGGTGGGACTCTAGAGGATACAATTAAATTGAGCCCTGAAAAACGTTATTTTAATCTTTTTGTGGCTGAATAATATGGAGGACAGATGGCAGTTCTGCCTATTCGTATAGCCCCGGATCCGGTGTTGAGACAGAGAGCAAAACGGATCAGGTCTGTTGATGGGTCAATCCACCGGCTGATAGGGGATATGATTGAGACAATGCACGCTGCTCCCGGGGTAGGATTGGCTGCCCCTCAGGTAGGTATTTCCCTGCGGGTGATTGTTATCGGCCTGCCCGAGCAGGAGGAAATAGTCTTAATCAATCCTGAGATTGTGAGAAGGCGGGGGGAACGGGTGGTGGATGAAGGCTGCCTCAGTGTACCCGGCTATGTCGGGCAGTTTAAAAGGTCTGAATCGGTTACCGTTAAGGGGCGTGACCTAAACGGGAAGGAAATAAGAATCAAGGGTACAGAGCTGCTGTGTCAGGTACTGGAGCACGAAATAGACCATATTAACGGGGTTCTTTATCTGGACCGCCTGGCAAGCATGGATGACCTTCATAAAGTTGAACCAGAAGAGCCGGAAGAATCAGAAGAAAGTGAAGAGACGGAAAAAGAGCATTAGCTGAGCCGGATTACAAAGGGTAAGGGGGCTGGTATAAAACCAGGCCCCCTTCTTGTTTCTAGATTCATTTATTGCTAGGGAGCTCCGTATAAAGCCTGAGCGCCAAGTCTATCGCCTGACTCTAAAGAATGCTTGTACGTTTCGCCGGCATCACTGTAACCGTACATAGTGAGCTCCAGGTATTTCTCCTCATACAGGTCATTTAAGCCGACGGGATGGCCGGCTTCATGGGTGGCGATATTCTGAATATCGTAGACGCTTATAGTTAAAGATCCCTCTCCATCGGGGTCAATGCCCCAGGAATATAGTGTATTAAATACCACATCGAATTCAATTATCCCCTTTGGGGGTTTCCCTGGATAGTACCACATGGTGGCCACTGCTAAAATTCCAGCGTCTAAGGTTCCCCAGGATACAGTGTTTGTGTTGTCTTGAATTCTACCGGCTGCAGATGGCGGGGCACCGGCGTAGGAAAATAGGCCGCCGTTGTCATCGTAAGCTGTAGTGATATCATCCCAAGCTTCAAATGATTCTGTGATGGCGATGATGGCTTTACTATTCGCGACACCACTTCCTGAGGTATCAATGTAATATTTGGCAGTGTCTGTCAACATGAGCTTGGACAACTTGTAGTGGTCGATGGGAGCTTCGTCTTTATCCCCGTTTCCACCGCCAGGCCCCTTGCCCGGCGTACCCGTGGGCTTACCAGGGGCAAAATCCGCGGCATAGTGTATAAAGTCAACTCTCTCTAACTCAGGTGGACCTTTACCCGGATTGTCGTCCGGCGGGGCAGCGGATACTGTCGCCGTTAAACTCACCAATAATGTTGCAGTAACTAAAACTGCCAGCAAAACTTTTTTCAATTTCTTAACTCCAATCTTCGTAATAAATACTATTCTTTAATAGTATAAAAATATTTGAGGATAGTCAAGAGACTTAAGGCTCATTTCCCGGTGAAAAATTCTGGTTCACTGTTATTATTCGGTTTCCTTAATCTCCACCTCACTGGCCATTATAGTATCACCTACCACTGTCCCCTCGATTTCAGCCAGCAGGCCGACTGCCGGTTCCCCTTCAATCTCTGCCTG
Source organism: Dehalococcoidales bacterium (assembly GCA_036446975.1). GTDB lineage: Bacteria > Chloroflexota > Dehalococcoidia > Dehalococcoidales > UBA2162 > JAZFUA01. Next base: position 7,084 of record JAZFUA010000167.1, on the reverse strand, counting down.
GCTAACATCCACCGTCCTGGTTTCGCCGTCAATGGTCATCGTCCAGATGTTTCCATCGATGGCGTCAATGGTTCCTTCTAACTCCAGTTCTTCAGTATCCTGTTCTTGTCCTTGCTCCGCTTTTTCCTTGTCTATAAGCAGTTTAACTACCGGTTTGAACAGGAACCTGTTATTACCGGTCCTGATAAGCGATTTTTCGCCGTCGAAATCCAGGGTGAGAACGGTGACCGTCCCGGCATCGACATTGAACGGTCGGACGATTTTCAGTTTTCCGCCGGGAACTTCAGCCGTATAGGGGACACCGTCGGCAGTTTCCCCGGTTACTTCGGTCACATCCATGCGTATCTGGGTATATTTTCCGGCCGTGATATTGGCTCTGCCAAGAACCTCTGTTATCCCTATGACATCCATCAGGTCAAAACTTGAAGGGCCCCCGATTATGGTTATCCATCCGCTGGTATTCCCTGAAACTCTATGAACTTCTATATTACTCAGATGGATAACAGCACTCTTTACATCGGCCGGTGGAGGGTCGGTAACCCGAATTTCAACGATGCCCCACTTAACACCGGGTTCAGAAGCAAATTTCTTCTCTTCTTTCACTTTAATATTAAAGGCTATTTGAGTGGTGGGGTCAAATTTAACCTCCACTTCCATTCCCACTTGAAGGTCAGACAACATGCCCGGGAAATCCTCATCCAGCTCGATGCGGGTGGTATCGGTGGTAACCAGCGTTCGCTTGTGGCCCCGTTCCGTCTCAATAGTGACTTCGTCTCCCTCAATTCCAACGATAACCCCTTCTATCTCTGCCTGCTGGGCTTTGATTCTCCGGGCAACCTGCCCATCGTCATTGACTTCCACTTCCACAGAAACTCCGGGTTCTAAATTTTCAAGAGTTGAAGGCGTACCTTCGGTCTCTACCGAAGCATCGGTAGCTATGGTCACGGTTACGGTTTTTCCATCCTTGGTTACGATGGTTATCTCACCGTTGGCGGCATCCACATTCTGAAGGATACCTTCCAATATGTCTGCCTGCGCTGGTGTACAGGCGACACTAAGCGTCAGCAATAAAACTGCTATCGCGGCGAGAATGATTTTACCCGTTTTTCTCATTTATTTTACTCTCTCTTTGGTATTTTACCTGACTAATATATATAACGAAAAAAACGGCGGTTTGTTACTCCTTATTTCAAATAAATTTGAAATCCTGCTTAAACCAGGCACAAATTATCCAATCAGGCTGTTACCTGTCATCTGTTTTTATCTTTCAGGAAGTCTATCGCCCACTGGATAACATCGTCTCCCTCAAGTTCGAGGGGATAGTCCGGTTCTATCCCTTCACCTTCTATCAATCGGCCGTTCGGGGTGAGCCAGCGGGCTATGGTGATATATAGCCCCGAACCGTCTTTCAGCCGGTTCAGGGTGTTGACGCTGCCTTTGCCAAAGGTCTTGGTGCCGGCAATGGTGGCCCGGTTATGGTCCTGTAAGGCTCCTATCAGGACTTCACTACCGCTGGCGCTGAAGTTATCCGATAAAGCCACTATGGGAAGAGTAATCGTAATATCCTGAGATTTAACATACAAATCCTCTTTACTCCCCTGATTGTCCACTACAGACACAACAATGCCTTCATCTATAAAGTGGCTGGTTACCTCAACCACCTCGTCCAGGAATCCACCCGGATTGCTCCGCAGGTCAAGGATAAGGCCGGCTGTCGTTGCTTCGTCAATACCCTCAAGGATTTCGCTTAATTCTTCATTGGTACGCTCGGAAAAATGGTAGATGCGGATATAGGCAATATCTTCTTTCATCTCGAAGGTAACGGTAGGTATTTCAATCGATGCTCTGATAATTTCAATCTCTTCGGGCTCGGTTTCACCCTGATGAAGTATAAGCAGCCTGACCGGCGTGCCCCCTGGTCCCCGGATACGAAGCACCGCTTCTTCCAGGCTCATCTCCAGGGTAGGGATATCATCTACTGCCAGGATTACATCAAGGGCTCTGAGACCTGCCTTGTCTGCGGGCGAACCGGGAATAGGGGAAATTATAGTTAGCTGCTCACTATGAATTCCCACATAAGCTCCAATACCCTCAAATTCACCCCTCAGGTCGCCCCTGCTCAACTGGTAGGCAGGAGCCGTCAGGTAGTAACTGTAGGGATCGTCCAGTGCTTCCACCATTCCCTTGATTGCCGCCTCACTCAATTTAGCGGTATCGAGTCTGTCTTTTTCAACATAATCCTTAAGAATAATGTTCCAGGCTTCTTCGATTGCCTCCATACCCTGCTCTGGGCCGGACTGGGACTGGGTTACCGTGCTGATGGTACATCCGGCGCTAACAGAAAATATCAAGCTTACCACCAGTAACAGGAGTATGATTCTGATTATCCCTCTTTTTGGCATTTGACTTGCCCTCCTATGAAGTGTCCGGATAATTAATAAGTCGTCCATTAAGACTGGTTTGAAGAACTCCAGGTCGTGCGGTCTTGACTAAATCGGAATGCCTGTAAACAGGCTGAAATTGTTAAAAACGGGTCAAGCAAACCTGTAAGCCGAGTTCTGTATCCCGATATAATCGGGACGGTGACCATCTATCTAGCCCCGATGTTACCATCGGGGTCAAGCGACCAACCCGGGGACTAGACCGGGCGTCCTTTGTCCCTCTATTTGGTCTTGCTCCGGATGGGGTTTGTCCAGCCGGTTGGTCACCCAACCGCTGGTGAGCTCTTACCTCACCATTTCACCCTTACCCCGACTAAAATCGGGGCGGTATGTTTCTGTGGCACTTTCCGTAGGGTCACCCCTCCTGGGCGTTACCCAGCATCCTGCCCGGTGGAGCTCGGACTTTCCTCCCCGATATTATCGGGGCGGTCACCCGGTTTCCTTAACCCACTTATACTCTAGCCAAGAAGCTATCATAAGTCAATTAATAACCCTCTGTTTGCTTTTGCTTGGCCTTGTATCAAATGTCATTCTGGAGGGAGTTCCGATGGAATCGGGACGACTGAAGAATCTCAAGGCGGGGTGGGTAACGACCTGTATACCCCCTCCCAACCCTGAGACCCTTCGCTTCGCTCCAGGGTGACACAGACGAACTCCCTTTTGATACAAAGCCCTTTTGCTTTGATTATTTGTAGTGAGGAACCTGTGTCTTCGGTTCAAGTGAACCTCACCCCCTTAGTCTCGCTCTCCTTAACAAGGAAAAGAGGAAGGGGATAGGGTTAAATGAAATGATATACAATCAATGCCTTAGCAGCTAATAACGATACCAGCTAAAACCGAATAGAACCATAAACAACGCCTGTGAAGGCGTTCCTTTCTAACGCTAAAAGCTGTTTTGGCATAGACTTCGTGGTGGACTTCTGCTATGTTGATATTGTGAATTCGTACCAGACAAGTAGAATAAAGAGTATTAATAAGCGAGGACTGACGAAAAGTGGCAGACGGACAAAAAGAGAGACTTCAAAGAACCGTGATGGAGATGGAAGCCTACAAGACAAGAGCCGATAGTTTTTTACAAGAATACCTTGATGACAGAATCCAGACTCTGGTAAAAGCGGACATACTTCTGGGGAAAGAGCTGGGGGAAGCAGTGAAGAAATCGATCCTCAGCGGTGGTAAGAGAATGCGGGCTGCTTTTGTCTACTATGGATATCGGGCCGTTGGCGGAGATAACGAGGTTAAGATTAATTATGCTTCCGCCTCGATTGAGATTCTGCATAGCTTTTTCCTGATACACGATGATGTTATCGACAGGTCGGATTTACGAAGATGGAAGCCTACCGTTCACAAAATGTACAGACAAATATACGAAGACAAAGGTATGCTGGGAGGTCTTAATGACCCCGGTAAAGAACATTTTGCCTCATCCGCAGCTATCATGGCCGGAGATGTTTGTTGCGCTCTTGCTTACGAGGCCCTGTTTGAAAGCGGTTTTGAGGCAAGAAAGACTATTGAAGCCTTGAAGATGATGCAAAAGACAGTCATGTTAACCGGCATTGGAGAAATGATTGACATAATAAAACCATTGGCCAAGACAGTGACCGAGCAGGAAGTTCTGCATATGTATTATTTAAAAACGGCCTTATACACTGTAGAAGCTCCCTTGTTGCTGGGTGCAATTCTACATGGAGCTAAAGCTGAAATCAAGGAATCATTATCAGGCTATGGTTCTCCGGTGGGAATAGCCTTCCAGATACATGATGATATTCTGGGGATATTTGGCTCCGAGGAAGAGCAGGGTAAGCCCGTCGGCTCTGATATAAAAGAGGGGAAACAGACTCTGTTGACAGTTAAGGCATTTGAAAAAGCTTCACCTGCCCAGAAGAAAAAGATGGAATCTACCCTGGGGAACGCGGATATTGCCGATCAGGAGATAAAAGAGTTCAGGGAAATCATCGAAAGTACCGGTTCGCTCGATTATTCAAGGAAGACGGAGGAGGCTCTGGTCAGCAAGGGGAAAGAAGCTCTGGATGGCGTTCCTATTCGTGAAGATTTCAAAGATATTTTGCTGGGAATGGCAGACTATATCATAGAGAGACAGGGTTAGAATATGAGATTACCAAATGTTAGGAGACTCTGGAGTTGAACAAGCCCAGGCATATTGCCATAATTCCGGACGGAAACCGGAGGTGGGCTATCAAGAATAGACTGCCGGTATCAATGGGGCATAAAAAGGGAGTTGATGCCTTTAGAGAAGTAATGGAAACTTCTTACGATATCGGAATAACCTGCCTCTCTTTCTGGGGAGCTTCACTGGCTAACTTTACCAAACGGCCAAAAAGAGAGGTCCGTCTTCTCGAGGCCTTATATGAGGAAAACTTTAAGAAACTGGTTGAAGACGAGGACATCCACAAAAAGCAGGTTCGGGTCAGGGTTCTCGGGGAGTGGGAAACAGTCCTTGGCGACAGAGCCAGACAGGCTATCAGATTGGCAATTGATTCAACAAAACAATACAGTTGTTTTTCACTGAATTTTCTCATTGCTTATGATGGCACGACTGAAATGGTGATAGCTATTGAAAATATCATCCGAAAAGCTCATTTGAATCCCGAAATAAAAATAACCCCGGAACTTATCAAAGAGAATCTTTATACCCGTGATATTCCTCCGGTTGACCTGTTAATCAGGACCGGTGGAGAACCCCATCTTAGTGCCGGATTCATGATGTGGGATATAGCTGATGTTCAGCTATATTTTTCGGATAAATACTGGCCTGAATTTGGCGGGGACGACCTCAAAAAGGCTGTAAATGAGTACCATAATAGAGGTCGAAGATTCGGTAGATGACTTCCCTCCGGGCCTTTTCAGTACCTCCCCTTTTCAGTCTTATTTCGCCAGATTTGTTTTAGGCTTAACCGTTCCGTCAACCGGGTTATTGGGCCATTTCCCGCTGAGCACTCTGGCTACCTCCTGGGACGGATTTATGGAATTCACCTCTATAGCAGTGTCAGAGTAAGAAGCGCTGTGGGCCAGAACCACCACATTGTCCATCTTCAGCAGGGGATTGTCCGGAGCAATCGGCTCCTTCTCAAAGACATCCAGCCCGGCCCCGGCAATCTTCTTTTCATGGAGGGCTTTGATGAGAGCCACCTCATCAACTATCGGTCCCCGGGCGGTATTAATAAAAAAAGCGGTTGGTTTCATCTGCCCGAATTCCACCTCTCCAATCAGATGGTGGGTTTCCTCATTTAAAAAGGCATGAACAGAGACGAAATCCGATTCATTGAGTAGCTGGGACAGGCTGGATACCAGGTTTATTCCGGATTCTTCAGCCAGAGATTTGTCCACATAAGGGTCGTATCCCAGTATCGTCAGTCCGAAGCACTGTGCTTTCCGGGCCGTCATCCGCCCGATGTTGCCACAGCCGATCAGCCCCAGGGTTTGTCCGTGAATCGGTGCCATCGGCGGCAGGATTTGCCTGATTTCAGACCAGCGTCCCTGCTTGGCCAGGTTATTCTGTATAGTCAGCTTTTTAGCCGTGGCAAGAAGCAGAGCCAGGGCATGATTGGAGACTTCTTCGACACACCAGCACACGGCCGGATTATTGACCACGATAATATTGTTATCTGTGGCGGCCTGAATATCAATGGTATCATACCCAACACTGTAAGTGGCGATTATCTGGCACTTGGGTAACGCCTCCATAACCCGGCGGGTGAAGAAGCGGCTACCCCCCAGTATGGCGTCGGCATCCCCAGCCGCTGCGATTAGCTCGTCCTCCGTAGTGCATCTGGCTGCCACCAATTCAACTTCAACACTCAGACTGCCCAGTTCTTTCTTCTCGGCTGTCAAGGGGCCGCCACCGAATTTACCCAGGCTAACTACCTTGAATTTATCTGCCATTATCTTAATCCTCCTGTTTTGCCATTTTTGGATATTTAAAGGTCGTATTCAATACCCAGTTCCTGGGCCATGGTTTTAAGAGAAGTAACTACTGACGCATGAAGGGGGATGCCGCTAACTCTACGTTCCTTTTCAATTTCGGCTTCGTATTCACCGGCCACGTAAACCTTCTCCACCCCGGGGAGCCGGGGTAATGCCCCGAAGGCCCCTATCATGTCATCCATTGAATTCTTGAAGTTTTCCAGAGGTAAGAAACTGGCCACTTTAAAAGCACCGAAAAAGTGGTTGGAACCGCTTCTGGCTTCGGGGCTGGTTTGTCTCAGCAGAGTGGCGGGTGAACCGGAAAGCAAGGCAGAGAGAATTTCTACCACGGTAGCCAGACCAAAGCCTTTGAAGCTCCTCAGGTCCGGTGTTCCTCCCAGGGGCAGCAGGCCTCCCTCACCCCGCACCCATTTTTCAGGGTCGGTTAAGGGGTTGCCGTCACCATCTATTGCCCAGCCTTCAGGGATGGGTTTACCTTCCCAGCGGGCTATCTGCAGTTTACCGGCAGCTACCACGGAAGTGGCCATATCGAGAATAAAGGGGGCTTGTTTACCGGCGGGGGCGGCCACGGCGAGGGGGTTGGTGCCGATTCCGGGTTTTTTACTTCCCGGAGGCACCACATCCATGATGGAATCTGTCATTGAAATCCCAATCATATCATGCTCCAGGGCCATCATGGCGTAGTTGACAGCGGCTCC
>JAZFUA010000166.1:0-3604 GCA_036446975.1 Dehalococcoidales bacterium | reverse complement strand
ATGTAATGAATAAACAAAGGGAGATAATATATAATAAGCGGAGAGAGATTTTAACTAAAAAAAATGTTAAATCAGAAGTATTAGAAATGATTACACGTGTTCCCTTGCCAGATACCGTTACAGGGAAACCTTTGTACGTATCTACTGTCCAACTCTGACCAGTGTCTGTCACGGTGAGGAAAGTCCCACTAGTGGAAGTCCCACTGTCCAGATCAGCCGAGTAGGTCACCGCACCGGTAGCATTTGAGGTAAGGTAAATATCGTTTGCGCTCCAACTACCTCCGGCTTCGTAGTCCAGCCAAAATGCGAGCCAGATATTCGCATCAAGTTCACCAGCGCCAGGGTCTAATGCGAAGCCGGTAACATCACCCGCTTCCACTTCAGGCTCTTCATCTGACACTTCATCGCTAGCTATCGTAACAAGTGTAATGTCTAGCTCTCCAGCCAGATTTCCCACATTGGCTAGCGTGGCGCTATTACCACCGCTGTCACCGGGGGCTGCGTTGGTTAGACTCAATATGGTGACATTAACATCACCGCCATCAATATTGAGGTCTAGAGTACCCGCAGTAAGGATGTTGCCGGTCGAGGTCTCAGGGTCGCTGAAGTAAGCCCAGGTGCCGCCGCCAACCAGACCCATAACCATTAGGGCAACTATTGTTAAACCAAGTATTTTTTTCATGTTTTTTCTCCTTTTTATTAAGATTCACTTTTCTGAATATATCTATAGTTCTTTTGACATAAGGGTCACCTCCACCTGGGTTCTATATTATCAAGCTTCACTGAATGCCTCTTTGAGTATATCTTTGGTAATCCAGAGAACAAGCAATGAGCCGGGTATAATTATGGTTAAAAACCAGCCGAGTTTAGAGCGAATGAAATTGAGCATAAAGCCCACATAGGGAATCTTGAAAAGGTAAACACCCCTGACATCCGACATGGTAACCGTCCAGGGATCCGGGTCTTCAGTGGCATCACCCTTGGTTACCAGGATGTTTCCATCTACTGATAGCACCCTGTGGGTTATCAATTCTTCATTATATTCATAAGTAACCACAGTTCCCGGTTTTACCTCTCCACCAAGCTGGTTGTCAGGGGGACCGGTGATTATCATATCCCCCATTAGAATGGCCGGTGTCATACTCTCACTTCTTACCAGGTATAGATTGTATCCGTCCGTAAAATAAATGAAGGCCAATCCGGCAATAGTCAGACTCAGTACAACCATGAGAAACCGGCTTATAATCTTTTGCATTCCACCACCTGTAGTTCTTGTATTTATGTATATAGTGTATATTCCCGTGATTACAAACAGATTAAATATAGCCTTGAAATATAACAAAAATATAAAAAAGCCATTACAAAATAGTTACAAAGTGGCAAAAAACAAGATAACAGCCGAAAACGATAGGTTTTCGGCTGTTATTACCTGGAGAACCGTCTATTATAATAAGGAGCTAATCGGGTTCATTTAGCAGGTAACCTACCCCTGGCCTGTTGAGGACAATCTTCGGGTTACTGGGGTCTTCCTCAACTTTTTCCCGTAACCGCCGGATATAAACCCTGAGACTATCCGTGGCATCCGGATAATCCTGTCCCCACACTTCTTCGGCAAGACTGGAATATGTGACCACTTTGCCCGCATTTATCATAAGGTGTTGGAGGATATAACTTTCAGTACGGGTAAGGTTAATTTTCTTTTCATTATATGTTAGCTGTCCGGTTGCAGGCTCAAAGCGAAACCGTCCATAAACCAGAGGAGTTTCTTTATCGAAGGAGCTGGCTCTGCGGGTCAGGGCTTTTACACGAGACATAAGTTCCAGTTGCCTGAAGGGCTTTATCATATAATCGTCCGCTCCCCACTCCAGGCCCTTGACTACGTCTGGTTCATCACCTCTAACGGTTAGTATCAGGATGGGGACTTCAGAAAACGCTCGTATTTGCTTCAGCACCTCAAACCCATTAATATCCGGGAGTCCCAGGTCAAGTATGACAGCATCAGGACGTTCATTCTCCACTAACTCCGCCCCCTTTTCCCCAAGGTGGGTGGAGATCAACTTGACATCGGGCCAGCGCATCTGGAAGGCCAAAGAAACAACCTCTACAATTTCAAAGTCATCCTCAATAATAAGAATTTTCATTAATACCCTCTTGCTTCAACTCCTAAATTTCCTGGCTAACAGCTTTCAGAGGTATGGAAAAGGTAAAGGTACTACCTTTACCTTTATCGCTTTCTACCCATATCCGTCCCCCGTGCAGTTCCACAAAACTCTTGGCAAGAGTTAACCCCAAGCCCAGTCCACTCAGACGATCTCTGTCACTTTCAGAACGGTGATACGGTTCAAACAGCCGTTGTTGTTCTTCCTCGGAAATCCCCCGTCCGGTATCTTCAACTTCTATGATAAGGTCACTATCATCTTCCCTGGCTCTCAAGGTTATCTGCCCTCCCTGGGGAGTAAACTTTATGGCATTGTTGAGGAGGTTCAGTACAATCTGTTTCAAACGTTCCTCATCGGCCATGATCGAGGGGAGAGCGGCAGGTAACTCTTGAGCTAAAGATTGCCCTTTGAGCAGGGCTACAGATTGAATCTCACCTGCTACTTCTATAAGTAGTTTCAGAGGGTCGACCGGTCCTAAATTTAGTGTTAGCTGACCTACCTCGCCTCTTGCCAGGTCAAGAAGTTCGTCAATCCGCCTGTTCAGATTTAAGGCGCTCCGGTCAATGCTCTCTGCCAATTGACGCAGAGTAGGATCTGTTAGTTCTTCGAGGAGTAACTCGCTCGCCGCCAGCACCGGAGTCATCGGGGTCTTCAACTCATGCACTAATGCTCTGGTATATTCGGCTCTATTTTCTATTTCCGTTTCAAGGTTCTGCCGAAGGTCCTTTTCTTGTTCATAACGCTTATTGAGTTCAATTTCAGACTCCTCTAATGCCCCCAGCATACCGTTGATGGTGCCGGCTACCACGGTCAGTTCATCCGTTCCTCCAATATTTAGCCGGATTGTGGTATCACCGCTGCTGGAAATGGCAGTGACGCCCTTAATGAGTAACGCAAGACGGACCAGAAGCTGCTTATGTACAACCCACATAGTCAGCCCGGCCAATACCAGCCCCACACCCAAAATGGCCAGTATATTGAATATTATTGCCTCCTGACCCAGAAAGTAGATTTCTCGGGGTATGATTATTCGGAGCACAAGGGCCGGCTTTTCATAGATATCATTTATCAGACTATAGGCAGCAATATTTTGTGCATCTAATGCCTGAACAAATACCGGTTTATCTCCTCTTATTAAAGAAGATAATGCGGCATTTAAGTCTGAAGTCAGAACGCTATCAACAGGATGTAAGGTTAGTTCACTAAGCGTTTCCTGTGTCAGGTTGGTGACTACAGCCTCGTTCAGATACCTGCCGAAAACGAGGGTGCCCCGAGCCGGCCCTTCGTTATTGCTTGTCAGGATTGGCTGCGAAACAATGATAATGGGGCCTTCACTGATGAGGATAATCCCTGATGTAACACTTCCGATCTCGTCTTGTTCTGATAATAAATTGTTGCCAGCAAACAGCCGGGATAAACCGGGTGGTATCTCAATTTCCTTTTCA
>JAZFUA010000165.1:0-2578 GCA_036446975.1 Dehalococcoidales bacterium | reverse complement strand
CCCGGATTGCCAGTATCCTTCGCCTGGCTGAGGAGAGAGGCATTGATTATAGCGACGGGGATGTTTCCCTGCTGACTACCGAACCTGAATTAATCCTGGTGCGTAAGCTGTTGCTTCTGCCGGAACTGGTGGAGACGGTAGCCCGTACTCTGGAACCCCACCATCTGCCCCATTATGCCCAGGATTTAGCCACCGTGTTTCATAGTTTTTACAAGCAGTGCCGGGTTGTTTCGGATGATGATGCTATGACTAAAGCCCGCCTGAAGCTGGTGGAAGCGGCCAAGATTGTCCTGGCTAAAACCCTTCACCTGATGGGAATGACGGCGCCGGATAAGATGTAGGACTGCCTAGAGCCCTTCTCGTTTATACTGCTCGGCCAGTTCTTGATAAATTCGCGGGCTTTCTTCCATCCAGTACGATTGGGAGTCGGCAACTTCTCCCTTGATTTCTCCGGGGACGCCGACTACGAAAGATTTTTCCGGAATAATCGCTTTTTCCTTGACTACACAGCCGGCGGCGATTATGGAGTTTTCACCAATCTCAACGTCATGAAGAATGGTAGATTTGATACTGACCAGGACATTATTGCCAAGTTTCCGCCCTTGCATAACGGCGCCGTGACCGATGATTACATTGTCTCCGATGGTGACATTATTGGTGGGAGGCAGAGACGGAGACCCGGAATGGATAACGCAGTTGTCTTCAACAACGACATTCTTGCCGATGGTTATCTTACCCAGGTCGCCCCTGATTACTGCCCCGGGCCAGACGCTCGAGTGTTCACCAATCTCTACATCGCCAATAATATAAGCCGCTTCACTGATAAAGGCTGAATCGGCTATCTTCGGTGTCTTCCCGTTAAAGCTTCTAATCATTCTTTCCTCCAGCCAGGCTAATATTACCAGCTAGCCTTGCCTGCGGTCAAACGAGATTGCCTGGTGGTCATCCCTCGTCCCTGATAACATCGGAGTGAAGCAATCTCTTTTAGATAGATATACCCTATCCCCCTTTTCCCCCCTTCCCGGCTTTGTATCAAAAGGGAGTTCGTCTGTGTCACCCTGGAGCGAAGCGAAGGGTCTCAGGGTTGGGAGGGGGTATACAGATCGTTAACCACCCCGCCCTGAGATTCTTCAGTCGTCCCGATTCCATCGGAACTCCCTCCAGAATGACATTTGATACAAGGCCCCTGAGAGGGGAAGAGGGGGATTAAGGGGGTGAGGTTCACTAAACTCAAGAGTACAGGTTTCCAACAACAATAAAATCAACCAAATACAAACAGGACCTTATTAAGACTGGCTATGATACTGCCAGCCTTGTCGCCATCCACCCTTTATGTTACACTTTTTTGAGCGAAGGAGAATTATCAGATGAAGAAACGAGTCTTTTCAGGTATCCAGCCAACCGGCGACACCCATATCGGCAACTATCTGGGAGCTATCAAACAGTGGGTGAAAAGACAGGACGATTTTGATAATATCTTTTGCATCGTGGACCTGCACGCCATCACTGTACTACCCCAGGACCCGAAGGTCTTGAAGGCCAAGATCCGCGAACTCTCCGGCCTGTATTTTGCTGCGGGTATCGACCCCAAGCGGTCTATTGTCTTTGTCCAGTCTCATATCAGCGCTCACTCCGAACTGGCCTGGATTCTTAATTGCTTTCTTCCGATAGGGTGGATGCAGCGGATGACCCAGTACAAAGAGAAATCACAGAAACAGAAGGAACAGGTGAGCGTCGGCCTTTTCGATTATCCGGCTTTGATGGCGGCGGATATCCTGCTTTATGATACCGATGGTGTACCGGTAGGGGATGACCAGAAACAGCATGTGGAGTTGACCAGGGATGTAGCCCAGCGTTTTAACTCAATCTACGGGGAAACTTTCAAGATACCCGAACCATTAATCCCGGAAGTGGGCGCCCGCATTATGGGGCTGGACGATCCGACCAGTAAAATGAACAAGAGTGAGACAGCTGCCAATCATGCTATTAGCCTGCTAGACAAGCCGGATGTTATCCGGGGAAAGATTTCACGGGCTACTACCGATTCACAGCGGGAGATTCGGTTTGACGAGGAACGGCCGGGGATCTATAACCTGCTGGTTATCTACCAGCTTTTTAGCGGGATGAGCCGGAAAGATATCGAAGCCCACTTTAGCGATAAGGGTTATGCTGTTCTCAAGGAAGAGCTGGGAGAGGTGGTAGTAGAAGGATTGCGTCCCCTGCAAACACGCTACCTGGAATTGACAGCAGACCCCGGCTATATCGATTCCCTGCTCACCGAAGGGGCAAACCGTGCCCGCCCTCTGGCCGAAAAAGTACTGGCATCCGTGAAAGAGCGAGTGGGATTGGGGTAACCAAACTTACTTTTCTGCATTAAATGGTCTATCTGGAGAAGCTCGAAGGGGCGAGACTCCTTCGAAAACCATCTTTCTCTTTCTCCTTACTAAGGGTGAAAAGGATATAAGGGATAGGTTAATTATTTAGTATTACGTTGAGAGGTTAGAGAAATAGAAGTAATTCCAGCCATAGACATCAGGGATGGTAACTGCGTTAATTTGTATCAGGGTGACTACGATAT
>JAZFUA010000164.1:0-8921 GCA_036446975.1 Dehalococcoidales bacterium | reverse complement strand
GTTTGTTCAGCCAACCGTGCCTTTAATTCTTCTGCTGCCTGAGTATCCGCATCTTCCGATTGCGGAAAGACACAGCCACCGAGAAGCGATGCTGCCAGCAAAACAACTACGATGAGACGAACATAAACCATTTCACTACCGACAATAGCCTTCAACATCATGGTAACATACATCCCGGCCTGTCCACACAACGGACAATACAGGTCACCGCCGGCCAGAGAGTACTAGGTAGCCAATATATGGCTTGTTAAGTACCATTACTGATATTCAAGGTTATGACAAAGTTAGTATTCTATGCTATCAGGAGTTGACAAAGTCCGTTCATTAAACGGAACTTTTACAGGTCTATAGCCTGTGGTCAGAGACGGAGTGTTATTTGGTGAACCAAATTGTGCAGGAGAAACTAGCGATAACTATTAGTGAATATATAAAATAGTTTTAAGGGAAGACTTTTGGAGAATCCTGGAGTTGATTGCGGTATCGATTACAAGCCTAGCGCTACACTTCAGATTCCATATAGGAGATGTATCATGATGAGATACTTCACCTCTAAGTTGGGAGGACCTTGGTTATTTGTAGCCGTGTTCCTGCTGGTTATTGGCGGCTGCGGGGAGCCACCATCAGCAGGCCCTACGGCACCGGCACCGGCGCTGCCACCGCCTTCTACGGCGACATCAGTGCAGCTCACTGCGCAGGCTATCTCCTATGACAAGAGTGTTATCACGGTGCCGGCGGGCACCCTTGTAACCCTAGTCTTTACCAACAATGAGGACCCGGTAATCTTCCATAACGTAGCTATCTACAAAAGTAAAGCGGCGACCGAACCCATCATGGTGGGTGAGTTCATATCGGGCGGGGAGAAGACAACTTATCAATTTATAGCACCTAGTACTCCCGGGACTTACTACTTTCGGTGCGATGTTCATCCGCTCGTGATGGATGGTGAGTTCGTCGTTCAATGATGGCTGGCCGGCGGTTGACATTGTCTATATTTGGCAGGTAAACGACGCGGCTGGCAGCACAAAATGCGATGGATTGAAGGGCACATGAACAAACAAGCTAAGCGGGAAGTAAAAAAGAACACTGTACCAGGTTCGGAGCGTAGCCGCCCTGAAAAACTGGTTAATAAGGCAATCCGGGGAAAGGATTCGATTTCCAGGAGGTTTCTGGAGATTGAAGAACATGACCGGAAGCTGATAAGGCGCGAGCTTTATGAGGCCATAGGTCAATCTCTAGCCGTTCTCAAGCTTTCCATTCATCGCGTCAGGCAGTCACTGCTCAATGGAATTCAGTCCGCCTCTGCCGAGACGGAGGCCATTGCCGACGGCATGATAGAGCAATTGCGTATAATAGCCGACACCTTGCTGCCAAGCACGCTGGATGATTTCGGCCTGCTCAAGGCACTGGAGGATTTGTTCCAGAAGTATACTGACTCCACAGATATTAAAGTCAATTTCCATAATGAGGGTCTTGAGCGGCGCATGCCAGTTGAAATAGAAGCTACGGTATACCGCATCATCCGTGAAACTCTGCTCAACGTTGTCAGCCAGGCGCAGGTTAGTGAAATTGACGTCGGCGCGCGGGTAAAAGACAACATGGTCAGCCTGACCATAGTCGTGGCGGGCTACGGATTCGACGCACCCAGAGATGACAGTGGGCAAACTGTGATGAGGGAGCGGGTTTTACTGCTGGGCGGTAGCCTCTCTATTGAAACGCTTCCGGGCATGGTACGCTTATCGTCTGAACTGCCTATAACTGACAATGATCATGAGCCAGATAAATAGTTCACGGGCAGTCAATCACTTCATGAGCCGGAACACCACATCGGAGATAAATTCGAAGGGCATCGTGACTAAAAAGCCAGGCCTACCAAAAGTCTTCCTCATCCTGAATTGTATCTTTCCCTTCAGTATGGCAAACTTGAGTTTACTCTCGGAGAAGTCGGACTGAAAAGTGAGATGATGTTCACTGAAAAGACCACCCCGGGGGCTCCATTCCTGGGTAATCCGTTGCCTGATCCGTTCAAAAAGGGCGGTGCCGGGTATGGGATAGGGCATGGTAAAGGAGAGATAGTCCAGGGGAAGGGAGGAGGCAAACCTGACCGTCTCAAGTATGGTAGCATCGGTATCGCCGGGGTAGCCAAGGATGAAAAAGGCACCGGTCTCGATTCCCGCCTGACGTGCTATATGTACCGCGGTGCGGGCATCCTCGACGGTGATGTTTTTTCTCATTATCCTTAGCATAGATTCGCTGGCCGACTCAATGCCGAAGAACACCCGCTCACAACCCGCCTCCCGCATCGACCGGGCCGTTTCCATGTCCAGGGAATCTACCCGACACAGACATTCCCACTCAAAGCGCAGCCCTCGAGACCTGATTTCATCGGTTATACTTAATAGGCGGTCCTTTCTCAGGGTAAAGACATCATCAGCGAAATGCACCCGGCCATAGCCCAGTGCAAGCACCTGTTCCACCTCATCGATAACATTGCTTGGTGAACGCTGTCGGTAGGAGACGCCGAAGACAGCGTTGCTGCAAAACTCACAACTGAACGGACAACCCCGGGTGGTAATGATGGAGGTGGTAGCCATGCCGCGCTTCTTTCTCCAACTCTGGATATACTGGTCATTAGGAAGAAGCTCACGGGCAGGAAAGGCGATGCTATCCAGGTCTGCCTCCGGTACCCGCGGGTTAGTGAACACAATATCGGTTTTTGCGCCATGGTGGTTTCGCCGGTAAGCGATCCCGGAGATTGACTCGATGCTCCGGCTTCCCTCGTAAGCCCTAACTACCTCTAGCATAGTGCGCTCACCTTCTCCCACCACCACCACTTCGAAGTCATTTAGGTAAGGGGCCGGGTCAGACGAAGGGAGGGGACCACCGGCGACCAAGACCTGGCAACGAGAACGCAGGTACCTGGCAAACTGCACGGCATCTTCCCTCATGGTAACCATGATATAGATACCGACAATGTCAGCACTAATTTGCGCTGCCTTTTTTTAGGCGTCCTGCCTGTCCAAGAAAGTACAATCTAAGAGACTCACCTGATAGCCGTCTTTTTGGAGGGCCGCAGCCAGGTAAGCTATTCCGAGCGGCGGGAAGCGGAAAATAGACCGGTTACGGGGCGGACTAAAATAAGGGTAGATAAGTAACACGGAGGTCATGGTACGAACCTCTGGCGGATAGCCGTTATGACCGTAGATAAGCCGGCGCGTCTCATTTTATCCCGTCCCACTTTCTATCACTAAAAAACAAAGGCGGAGCGCAAAGAACTAAGATATGGTAAACATTTCCACACGCCATAACTGCGGCAGTTACACCTGCCCCTGGGGTCTCCGCTATCTGTTTTCTCTTTTCCGGTCTCTATTCCCTAGCCGTCAAAAGTTATATAATGTTAGAGGAAATGTATGAATATGTCAAAATATCTTGCAGTCTGCCATAGTTGCAGGTACATATGTCATTATCACCCGTAGTGTTCCAGGCGGTGAGGACGCTTGATTTTAGGGCTGTTACCTGATGGGACCGGTGTTACTTCAGGCGACCAAAAGAAGAAACATTTCAAAAAGGGAGGTGAACTAATTACCCAGGGGTAGCTTACCTTTCCTGAACCAAACCGACGGTACCTCACTTAAAAAATAGGCTATTTACAGGTTGAGAAACAAGGAAGAGATTCGCGGGGGCTAGTAAAGCGTGTACTTTCCTCGAGCAAGTGGAATTTTACTGCATCCAACCTCACTCCCAGGTCCATTTGGAATAGGCGACTTGGGAAATCAGGCCTACCGTTTTATCGATTTTTTGGTAAATACCGGGCAACACCTGTGGCAGATATTGCCACTGGGTCCCCTTGGCTATGCCAATTCTCCTTACCAGTGTCTTTCGGACTTTGCGGGCAATCCACTGCTTATCAGCCCGGAGGTATTGCTCGAGGAAGGGTTTTTGAAACCGACCGATTTAGAGAATGTCCCCTCGTTTCCCCAAGATCGTACTGACTATGAAACCGTCAGGCAGTTTAAGGAACATTTACTGAAAACATCATTCACGGTATTTAAGAAAAAAAATAAAGGTCAGCAGGAACCGTTTGAAACCTTCTGCGAGCACAATAAATCATGGCTGGACGTCTACGCGATGTTTATGGCTTTAAGAGAAGCTCAAAGTTTCAAGGCGTGGAATACTTGGGAACCCGGTATAAGGAAACGGCAGCCGAAAGCCCTTGAGGGCTGGGAAGGGAAACTTTACGACGAAATCCTGTTCCACAAATATCAGCAATATCAGTTCTTCAAGCAATGGTATGAACTCAAGAAATATTGCAATGACCGCGCGATCAAACTAATAGGCGACATTCCAATGTTTGTTTCGATTGATAGTGACACCGTCTGGTCACGTCCTGATGTATTTTATCTGGACAGCAAAGGCATTCCAACGGTAGTGGGTGGTGTACCTCCGGATCACTTCAGTAAAACGGGGCAACGCTGGGGAAACCCTCTGTACCGCTGGGAGATAATTGGGAAAGATAGTTACGCCTGGTGGATTGAACGCTTCGAGGCAACCCTCCGTCTGGTTGACATCGTCAGACTTGATCACTTTCGCGGCTTCGAGAGCTATTGGGAAGTTGCGGTAAAATATAAAACAGCCGTGAAGGGGCATTGGGTTCCCGGTCCCGGGGCCGAATTGTTTGAAAGTGTGAAAAAGAGACTGGGAGCCATTCCTGTCATCGCCGAAGACCTGGGGACTATCACACCGGAGGTAGATAATCTGAGGGATCAACTAGCGTTTCGCGGAATGAGAGTTCTTCAGTTTGCCTTTGGTGCCAACGGGAGCAGCCGTCACAAACCGCACAACTACCCACGAAACTGCGTGGTTTATACCGGCACCCACGACAACAACACCACCATAGGCTGGTTTAGCGAACTTAAAAAAAGGGGGGTGCGAGAAACCTTGAAATATATGGGCAGCGATGGGCGTGAGATCAATTGGGACTTCATCCGCCTGGCCCTGATGTCTTGCGCTGATACGGTCATTATTCCGCTGCAAGACGTACTGGGACTTGGCAGCGAAGCTAGAATGAATCACCCGGGTACTGTGACGGGAAACTGGGGCTGGCGTTTCACCCATGATATGCTGACCGATAAAATCAAAGTCCGGCTTAAGGAACTAACCGACCTTTACGAAAGGTGAGTTGTGGAGCAAAATCGCACAGATTAAGAAGATACGTCACGGGTAGTTGGCATTTGGCATTTTTCGATACCGTACGCAGATTACCATTATTAGATTAAGTGAGGTTACTCAGAATATTATGTTCCAAACCTTTTCTAATTTCCCTATCACATCCAGATTACCCCTTGAGTTGAGTAGGCTTGGCGAAATTGCCTATAACCTCTGGTGGAGTTGGACTCCCGAGGCGATTGATCTATTTCGCCGTGTGTCCCCTGATCTATGGGAAACAACACAGCACAACCCGGTCTTAATGTTAGGTACTGTTGGGCAGAAACGTCTCCAGGAATTGGCAAACGATAGAGGGTTTATAGTGAGCCTGGAAAGTGTTTCAAAAAAATCTGACGAATACATCCATGATAGTCAGATGGGATACCAGAGGACCCCGGGAGAAACGTGCATTGCCTTTTTCGCCGCTGAGTTTGGCGTTGCGAGATGTCTTCCGCTTTATGCAGGTGGACTGGGGCTTCTGGCTGGAGATCATCTTAAATCAGCCAGTGAATTAGGTCTTCCTCTAGTCGGTGTGGGTTTACTTTATCAGCAGGGATACTTCAGCCAGTATCTTTCAAGAAGCGGACACCAGGGGGAAGTATATCTCAGTAACGACTTTCACAACCTGCCCATCCAGCCGCAACGAACAGAAGACGGGTCAACTTTAACCATTACAGTGCCCTGCTCAAATCACCACATCAGGGTTGAAATATGGCATGCCCAAATCGGTCGGGTACCTCTATTTCTACTCAATACAAACCTGCCAGCAAACTCAGTACGTGACAGGGATATTACTAATCGTCTTTACATTACCGATATGGACATACGCCTCCGTCAGGAAATGGTGCTTGGTATTGGTGGTATGAGTGCCTTGAATGCCATGGGAATAACACCCACGGTCTGCCATCTTAGTGAGGGCCATGCTGCTTTCGCGGCTGTAGAGCGAATTCGCCTCTTGATGAGCCGGCACGGTCTTTCTTTCACCCAGGCGCGGAAAATCGTTTCAGCAAGTACCCTATTTACAACCCATACTCCGGTCCCGGCTGGTACGGATAAGTTCTCTGCCCATCAGATACACAGGTTTCTACATGCTTATTATTCGTCTTTTGAGCTATCCCACAAGGATTTCATGGCCCTGGGACGACAGAACCCCATGGACGATGGTGAGCCTTTCACCATGCCGATTCTTGCACTCCACCTGGCTGACCGAGCCAATGGCGTCAGTAAGTTACATGGTGAGGTATCACGTCGCCTATGGCAAAATGTCTGGTCTCACATGTCTGAAAAGGAGGTACCTATTACTTCCTTAACCAATGGCGTTTACCTACCATCATGGGTGTTTCATAATAACATCGACATTCTATTTAATCAGTATCTCGGAGAGAATTGGCCAGAAAACCTCGAGAATACCAAGGTTTGGCAAAAGATAAACGATATTCCTGGCACAGAACTTTGGCCAGCCCACGAGCGGGACCGGGAAAGTCTCATCGTCATGGTCAGACAAAGATTACGGGCACAGCTTTTACAGCAAAATACGCCCCAGCGTGAGATTAAACTGGTAGACAGTGTGTTGGATCCGAAAGCGCTGACCATAGTTTTTGCCCGGCGCTTCACAGAATACAAACGCCCTACCCTAATCCTTCACAGTGCGGAGCGCTTGGTCCGTTTGCTGACTAACCTGGACCGCCCGGTGCAAATTATATTTGCCGGCAAGTCCCATCCCGATGACAACATCGGCAAAGGAATGATCCATAAAATAATCCAGTTTATCAGAAACCACAGACTCCGTCACCAAATGGTCTTCATTGAGGATTACGACATAGCCATATCGCGTTACCTTGTGCAAGGGTCCGATATATGGCTTAATACACCCCGCCGACCTTTGGAGGCCTGTGGTACTAGCGGCATGAAAGCCGCCGCTAATGGCGTCCTCAATTTGAGTGTTCTGGATGGCTGGTGGGCGGAAGCATATGAGCCCGCCATAGGTTGGGCGATTGGAAATGATCAGGAATATGAAGACCCGCACCTCCAGGATACAGTAGATTCCCAGTCACTTTATGACCTTCTGGAGAATGAGATTATCCCACTCTTTTATGCCAGAGATGAAGAGGGCTTCCCCCAGGAATGGATCAGGCGAATGAAGAATTCTATGCAGAAAATCTGTCCTGAGTACAACTCCACGCGGATGGTCAGTGAATATAATGAACGGTTCTATATCCCGGCCACTGAGCAATACCGAAATTTCATTACTGATACCAGATAGCGAACCCTGAATCACCTGAGGTAAATCCGGGAAAACAATTTTAACGCTTAGCTTTAAATCGATAACCGGCGGTAAACCCTAATTAGCTTCACGGCTGCTTTCTTCCAGGTTAGCTTCTTTACTTCCTTAATACCTTCCTCAGCCAGCTCATCGGCTAGAGAATCGCAATTGTTAATCACGGCGAGAATCGCGGCCGAAATGGCATCTATATCCCAATAATCCACTCGCAGACAATGCCTCACTACCTCAGTGACTCCAGCATACCTAGTAACGATAACCGGAACTCCCCGACTCATCGCTTCCAGGGCCACTAAACCAAAAGGCTCGGATACAGAAGTCATCACGCAGGTTTTTGCCAAGGTGTAAACACGGTTAAGGTCAAACTGGGACAAGAATCCGGTGAATAACACACGATCCTCAATATGCATTTCCTTAACCATTTTCTCAAGCTGACTTCGTTCATCTCCATCCCCTGCCATCAGGAAACGAATGTCAGGTGCTAATTTAAGGACTTTTTCCGCAGCCAGCAAGAAGTATCGCGGACCTTTTTGGGCGGTTAGCCGACCTACAAAGAGAACTGTTTTCGGTCGCCGTCCGCTATAATCAAGACTAGCAGGGAGATGAATATTATCATCTCCCGCATTGTGAATTACCTTTACCTTGCGAGGGTCTATCGGGTAATTATCGCAGATTCTTTGCTTAGTGTATCTACTAACCGCGATAACGCTGTCGGCAGCCAGAAGCCCTTCTCTCTCCAGTTCACATATCTCAGGATTAGGACTTGCCGGGTTGCGGTCATGCTCAATAGAGTGAATATGTACGAGCAGCGGCTTTTGCCCTGCTTTCTTCAATTGAACGCCAGCCTTAAAACTTACCCAGTCGTGAGCATGGATTATATCAAAAGCTTGCTGCCGCCCGATTTGTCCAACACTTTGGGCGAATTTCTCCACCTCGCGGATGATGTACTTTCCGTAAAGGTTGCCTCCATAGCCAGAAGTATAAGGTGAAGGCCAGCTCCCGGTACGATCCGCTTCACCAGTACCCAGAGCGGAAATGATATTTTGTGAGTCACTTCCCTCACCGGAAGCGGCATGGGGAACCACAAATGAGACATCAACTCCTGCCTGCCGCAGTGCCCTGAATATGCCCTGGCAGGCCGGCCCCAAACCACCACTGATGAGGGGGGGCAGTTCCCATCCCAACATTAGAACTCTCATAACCGGTATTACACCTCGTTGGTTTTTAAGACCATTCTAAGCCAATCATCCGGCGCCTGCAAGGAACTACCGTTCTGGTAGTACAAGATTGCATATAGTTCCTGCCCCGAGGTATGATATTTATAGAAGATATTCATTTAATGGGCTATGACACTCAGCATAATTTAAGTGGAGAAAAGCCATGATATATTGGGCGCCGTTGCTTCATTTCTACCAGCCACCGACACAGTTGGATTGGG
>JAZFUA010000163.1:0-4096 GCA_036446975.1 Dehalococcoidales bacterium | reverse complement strand
ATCGGTATTCAGGGATGTTGATGCGGGGAATACCACCGGCTACCGGCTGCGCTTCGAATACGGTCACTTTATGGCCGAGGATGGCCAGGTAGTAGGCACAGGTAAGACCGGCTGGACCTGCTCCGACCACTGCCACCTTTTTTCCGGTGGCGGGCCGTTTTTGGGGCTGTTTCACGGTTTTCGGGGTGCCGTAGTCGAAAGCTGCTCTCTCGAGGGCATTTGTTGCTATTCCCTGGTCAAGTGGTATGCGAGCGCACTTCTCCTCGCAAGGATGGAAACACACGCGACCACATACTCCGGGGAACGGATTCTCGGCCCTGATGTTCTCCAGAGCATCTTCAAATTGCCCTTTATCGATATAGTAGGTAGTCCACCTGATGGCCTCTCCTGCGGGGCAAGCCTCTTCGCAGCGAGCAATTCCACCTGGTTTCAGACTGTTTAGTACCATGACATCCGTCCGGCACTGGTCTGCACACCGGTAACAGCTGATGCAAATCTCAGGATCGATTATAATCGACTGGCAGGGAGTTGCCGGGTTGGGTACCAAATAGGCTTCGTTGATCATCTGTTTGTCCTCATTTCGTTCAGACTTGCGTGAGCCTCGTAGTTCTCTTTGAAAGTAGATGCATAAGGCTCCGACAGGTAATAGTCAAAGGGGAGACTTCCGGTAACTACCTGGTCATTCCGGAGGGTTAAGGTAATATATTTATGCCATTCCCTGGGTTCTACTTCGGGATAATCTACCCGGTTAAAATCCAGAATCCGGCTGCTGGCCTGGCGTGCCAGCGAAGCATTTATGATAATCTCACTGATGGTGAGTCTGGAAAGACACTCAAGATACCTTTCCAATTCATGAGGGTTCCTGACGTAGGTGCGGGCCACCTCACTCTCTCGAATGGAATCCAGCCACCATAGCCCTGTCTTCAACATCTGCTCGCTTTTGTAGGCGCCGCAGTATATCTGCATAATCCTGGCAGTTCCTGCATTGAGTTCCTTCCAGCCTACGTCACCGGGCTGTCCAATTCGCTGATAGACGCGAGTTTTTTCGGCGTCGATCTGTTTCCTGTCCGGAACCAGAGCATCAACCGTGGCAGCATTTTCGGCAGCTTTTCTGCCGGCGTAACGCCCTGTGGTGGCAGCGCCGGGATGACCGCCATTTTGTCCGGCAATCTGGTTTCCGGCTGCGTAAAGGCCGGGCAAAGTCGTCCTCATGTCCCAGTCAATTACCAAGCCGCCGCTGCCCCAGCCTCCGCCGGCTGAAGCGGTCCGCCATAACGGCGGGCCAGCGCCCTCGCCTCCAATCTCAAGTTTGGCTATTGGCGCCTGCAGCATATCTTTGTCGGGATCGAAACCAGCTTCACCGAAGACCTGATAAACAGGAACGCGCGTTTTTCCTTCATTGGCTATCATCAGACCCCAGATTGCCCGTCTTTCGTCTTCAGGCATGCTCGGAAGATCGGCATAAAGCGGTTGAACCAACTCGCCTCTCTCAATCATGTTAAATATATCCCCAGTCGGCGTAGCGCCTGCACTGTCGATGCTTCTTTCGTGGACATCTTCGACCGGGTTGCCTTCTCTGTCAACCCAAGGTACCACTTTGCCATTGGCATCAACGATATTGCAGGGGTACCAGGTATTAGTGGGGCTGCCTACCCCGAACCGGGGCCATCCGAAACTGCCGTGGGCCGGGCCCTTGCTCCGCTCCATCAAACTAAGCTCGGCTCCCGCCATCCAGGCCGCAACGGTTCCCTCGCCGACGTTGTTCGGGTCATCCAGATGTACAGCCGAACCGGCCAGTTCTGTGTTGAATACCCAGATGCCTGAGTATTGGGCTGCGCTGAGAATAGTCGATTTTGCTTTGACTACGTAGAATTCGCCGGTGCGCACATTGACCCCCATAGCGCCAATTACCCGGCTGCCCGGTTTCCCGCCTTCGGTGAGAAGGCCGGTGACCATTATCCGGTCAATTACCTGGACCCCGAGGCGCAATAGCTCCTCGTATAAGAGCGGCTTGACCTTGGCGCCATTATTAACGCGGATATTTACGCGTGATTTGTAGTTATAGGCAAACATTATCTTGGACTCTTCATCGCGAAGTGGAGAGCCGGCAAATTCATCATCCTCGTCACGGAATTTCAGCCCCATTTGCTCGCAGTCGAGGAGGGCATCAAAGGATTCACGCATTGTAATATAGCTGAGCATTCCGTTAACATAAGGCCGACCTGAGGCACTGGATGCAGCGGCTCTTTCCAAATCACGGGTGCAAGCCGGGTTGGTATAGGCGGCTCCCCAGTGGTCTACTCCGGCTCCGCTGCAGCCACTATGCACTGTGGCTGCCTTTTCGAGAACAATTACCTTTGAGCCTCTCTTGGCAGCGTTGATAGCGGCGTGGCAACCGGCGATACCACCCCCAATTACAAGAACATCGGTGGATAATTCATTTTCCTTACCGTAATTAACTGGATAAGGCCATTCTGAAGCTCCTTTTCCAGTCATTTCGTCAATAACTGACATTTCCCCTCCTTTACTTTAGCTCGGACATTAATGTCTCTGAGTACTTTGATATAGAGTGCGCCGAACCTGGTTGACAGGTCTGCGCGGACAACCGTGAATTCGGCTGATTTACCCATCCTGGCTATGATAATAATAACTTTTACGGTCAATAATTGTCAATGCGGTAACCCGAGGTTCCGGTTAATTCTGTCACAAGAATAGTTATCTACCTCGACCCCCGCTTAACAAGTTGGGGAATATGTGATCAAACACAGATTCCTGGCTTTGTGTGCTATCCGGGGTATCCATTTCCAGATATTTTGATTTTTTCGGAAATAAAACAGGATTGGATAAATAACCTGTATTATTTCCGGACCGAGGTCAGCCTGAGTTAATCGTTAACCTCCAGGCGATGGTAATAGTCAATCATTTTTTTTACGGCCAAGGCAGCGCGGGTAATAGTGGGGTAAAAAGGTATATTCAAGGAGATAAGTGCGGTTCTCAGTTCAGAGTTTACCTTTGACTCCCGGCTATCCCAGTCCTTGATACCAGGGCTTTTATCAGGTACCACAGTGAGGAATGGTTTATTCATAGAGGCGTCAAGCCTGTACTCCTGTTTGAGATAAGTTTCATATGGCACGCCTGGTTCCGCTCTGAATCGACCTATTCCCATCAGGGTAATAAGCAGATCAAAGTGTGAGTCTCGGGCCATCATCTCCAGCAATAAACCGGCTGAAAAGCTGTCATCCTCCCGTATTGAGAGGTCGATAGGATTACTCAGCCAGTCCCATACGGAGACACCCCGGTTTTTTAGTTCCTCTCTAAATTCCCGGGGCAACGGGACAACCTCAAGACCGGCTTGTTCACAACCGTCAGCCGCCAGTACACTGGTACCACCGGTACCTCCAACTATGCCTACCCGCCGTCCCTTTACCGGGGGCAGAAAATAGAATGAAGTTGCCAGGTCAATAAGTTCCTCAAAACTATCTACCGAGATAGCTCCGGCCTGACTAACCATTGCTTTCCACGTCCGGTAAGAACCGGCAAGAGAGGCGGTATGCGAAGCAGCAGCTCTTGCTCCGGCTTCAGCCATTCCGCCTTTTAAAATGATGACAGGCTTGATGGCAGCTGCCTGCTTTAAGGTATCAAAGAATTTCCGCCCAGCCTTAACTCCCTCTATATACATCAGGATTACCCGGGTATCCCGGTCCTGGGCAAGGTACTCAAGAAAATCAGACTCGTTAAGATCAATAGCGTTACCGTAGCTGAAGACTTTGCTGAAATAAACGCCCCGTTGCGATGAAATCTGGATAATCTCCCTGGATAACATACCACTCTGGGAGACCAGTCCGGCTGTGCCCGACTCTTTGGGGAAATCAGCGTGAAAAGCCATCCTGCCTGAAGGGAAATAGATACCCATGCAGTTGGGCCCGAGCAGGCGGATACCATGTCCCTGGGCCAACTTAAATATTCTTTGTTCCAAATCAACCGCTTCAGGCCGTCCGGTCTCACTCAAGCGGGCCGTAAACAGGTGAACTGTCTTAACTCCCTTTATTGCGGCATCTTCCAGCATTTGCGGTACTGCTACTGCCGGTACACTTGA
>JAZFUA010000162.1:0-10384 GCA_036446975.1 Dehalococcoidales bacterium | reverse complement strand
TGAAGCAGTTTGTACCTAAATCACCGTTACAGTTAGTCAAAGAATATGAGATAGCATATCAGTGGTTTGCCAATTATAAAAAAGAACAAATAACAAAGCAATTAATCTGAACTACTCTGATATCGTAGCTACACGCCTTTAACGCTTCAAATACTTACCCGCTTACAACTGGGTTCTGGGCCGGTACTGGATGGCTTCAGCCAGGTGATGGGCCTTGATTATCTCAGCATTTTCCAGGTCGGCGATAGTCCTGGCCAACTTAAGAATCCGGTGGAAAGCCCGGGCGGAGAGGTAAAGTTGTTTCATGGCCGCTTTTAAGAGGCTCTGGGCTGATTCTTCTGCCTGGCAGAACGCCCTTACTTCGGTCGGAGTCATCTCGGAATTGCTGGTCAACTTGGTTCCCTCAAAGCGCTCCCGCTGCATAGAACGGGCAGCAACCACTCTTGCCTGGACTGCTTCTGATTTCTCACCCAGCCTGTCATCAGCCAGCTTTTCGTAGTCAATGTGGGGCACTTCAACAAATATATCAACCCGGTCAATAAATGGCCCGCTAATACGCCGCTGATAGCGGGAAACCAGACTGGAAGGGCAGGTACACTGGCGGAAAGTGTCTCCATAGTAGCCACAAGGGCAGGGATTCATAGCTCCTGCCAGCATAAAATTGGCCGGAAAACTGACGCTGCCATGCACCCGGCTGATAGTGACCGTATTATCCTCTAACGGCTGGCGCAAGGTCTCCAGCAGTGAATGGCCGAACTCAGGCAGTTCATCCAGGAAAAGGACTCCCCGGTGACTGAGGCTGATTTCTCCCGGTTTCGGATATTGACCTCCACCCACCAGGCCGGCGCTGGAAATAGTGTAGTGGGGAGAACGGAAAGGACGCTGCCTGATTAAAGGAGTATCCGGAGGCAGCAGCCCACTAACACTGTAAATCTTGGTAACCTCCAGGGCCTCCTCATTGGTCATCGGAGGCAGTATCGAAGGAAGTGCCCGTGACAGTAAGGTTTTACCGCTACCCGGAGGTCCCATCATTATTATATTATGGGCTCCGGCAGCCGCCACTTCCAGCGCCCGTTTCACATGCTCCTGCCCTTTTATATAAGCCAGGTCGGTAACTGATGAAGCCGGTGGACTGTATTCTTCAACCTCACCGGCCTGATACTCCGGGGCCGGTATTTCCCCCCGCAGGTAGCTGATCAGCTGATGCAAAGAGTTAAAAGGAATGACATTTGCTTCTTCAATAAGGGATGCTTCTCCGGCATCGGCTTCAGGCACAATAACCGTCGAGAATCCCTGATCCCTGGCCAGGGCAACCATAGACAAAACTCCGTTGGTATGGCGCAGGCTGCCATCCAGTGACAGCTCACCCAGAAAAAGGGTATTAGAAACATCGGCATAAACCTGCTCTGAGCTCAGAAGAATGCCGAGAGCAATGGGTAAATCATAGGCAGGACCGGCTTTCTTAAGGTCAGCAGGGGCAAGGTTGACCACGACCCGTTTCATCGGGAAGGTGCAGCCGGAGTTCCTGATGGCGGCTCTTACCCTCTCCCGCGCTTCCTGCACGGCGGTATCGGGCAAGCCGACAACGGTAAAGGAAGGCAATCCCGGAGAAATATCCGCTTCAACCTCGACAACAACCCCCTCCAGCCCAACGATTGCACAGCTTGTTACTTTGGCTAACATAATTTAGCCAATAGTATAACATAAACCAGTCTCGGTGCGGAATGTGGTTACAGGTTCATGATTTTAGGCATGTTGTCTCTATCAAAGACCAGCTCAAACCGGGGAGGGTCGGGCTTGCAGGAGTTTTCTTTAACTTCTGCCCCGGTTAGCGCGCCAATCGCCTTGGCCAGATCATAGACGTAATTCTCTTCAGATGAGCTGTCAATAGTAGTATTCTGAATTTTCGTATCGCCAGTGTTGAGTGAAACGCGCCAAACATCACTATTTCCCCTGATACGGGCGCGTTTACGATAGTAATCTATGGACACACCGTTTATGATGGAAAATGAAATAACCTGTCGTTTAGGGGAACTACCGGAAGGTTGCCTATCCAAAACAATACTCCGGGTAGATTTATCTATCGTCATCTCCTGTCCCCGGTATAAAGGAGCAATTACGGTACGCTGCGGGTTATGCTCCTTAATTTTCTTATCCAGTCTGCCTAGAATCATCTCCAGGTCATTGTAAGAGCTCCGGGCTGCATCATCCTGTTCCCGTCTTCTTTTCCAGCTTCTGATCGCTTCTTGCCTGGTTAGCTCCTGTAGTTCGTCCTGCTTCTTCTCGTCTATCATTTTATCTTCGTTCTGACCGACCAAAAGGGCACCAGCCACCGCTACCGCAATATCAGCAGCAGTTCCGGTGCCCCTATTTCATCGCCTTACTCCTGCACAAGCGTCAACTTGTGGTATCTTGAGACTCTAATTACTTCGACTGCGAATCAGGTTGCCGGCCGGCTAAGGCTTCTCCCAGTCCCAGAACATTAATCAGCCTCGACTGGTCGGATACGATGAGCTTGGTGTTATCTTGCAGGGATGCCTGGGTTACTTCGAGTTGCTTAAGCATCTGAGCATTGCCGACGAAGAAGGTATCGGCCGCCTTGGATACACTCTCAATTGCCTGGGCCTCTCCTTCGGCCCTTAATATCGCCGCCTGCCTGTCGCCCTCAGCGGTGAGTATCTCCTTCTGTCTGTCACCCTCAGCTACCAGTATGGCGTTCTGTTTATCGCCCTCCGCCTCAAGTATCTGTTTCTCCCGGTAAGCCTCTGCGTCCAGGATGGTGGCTCTTTTTTCCCTCTCCGCTTTCATCTGCTTGCTCATAGCATCTGAAATGTCCCGGGGTGGCTCAATCTCCTTGACCTCCACCCGGGTTATCTTTACTCCCCACTTATCGGTGGCATCGTCAAGGGTTTGCGTCAGTGCGGCATTGATGCGCTCCCTTGAGGTCAATGATTCATCAAGGCTCATCTCACCAACCACATTTCTGATGTTGGTCTGGGCCAGCTTGCTGACAGCATTGTAGAAGTTAGCCACTTCATACCTGACGGCCCGGGCCTCGGTCACAAAGTAGTAAACGACGGCATCTATGGTTACGGTAACATTGTCCTTGGTGATGACCGGCTGGGGGGATATATCGAGGACAGTTTCCCGCATGTCTATCCTGGATACCAGAGAATCCATAAAAGGCACCAGGAACTTGAGCCCCGGGTCCAGGGTCTCCTTGTACTTGCCAAACCTCTCCACGATGCCCTTCTCGGCCTGGCGAATGATGGTTACCGACTTGGCGAGTATAATCACTGCCACTACCAGGACAATAATGAGGACTATAATACCTGGATTCATTTTCAATTACCTCCTTTTATTTTCTCGACTATTAAAGTACTGCCGCTAACGGCAGTAACGATTACTTCATCCTCCTCCTTGATGTCCTCTACTGCCCTGGCCCGCCACCGCACATTGCCAACTCTAACCCGACCGTCATAATTTTTAGCGATATTTTTCAGCACAATTCCCTCTCTGCCAATGATAGCATCAATATTGGTTTTTTCGCCTTTCACCGCAGTCCACCGGTGGACATACTTTCTACCGATGACTACATAGATAACACAAATAAAGCTGGTGACAATGAGGGCAAGCACCCAGGTATGAAACGGCCAGGTCACCAGTCCTCCAAGGATAAAGGCAGAGCCAATGAATACCAGATCTAAGCCGGTCTCAACACCAATGACAAGTTCCAGCAAGACAAGTGCCAGACCGGCAATTACAAATACCAGCCACAACCACATATCCGGAAATCCCGAAGCTAATTCACCATTCATAAATCGCTTTCCTATCCGGTATTTCCAATAACACTGTGAGACTGAGTTTAGTGCTTATTAAGAGGATTGTCAATACCCCCGGTTGGTTTATTTTCTTGAGTGTGCCTCAGGTCTAGTGCTACAATAGAATTACAGAATGGGGAGAAGGGATGCCGTTAGATTCCATAATCATCAAGGGAGCCCGCGAGCACAACCTCAAGAACATAGATGTAACTATCCCCCGTGATAAGCTGGTGGTTATTACAGGTGTCTCTGGCTCAGGCAAGAGTTCACTGGCATTTGATACTATTTATGCCGAGGGGCAGCGCCGCTATGTGGAATCTTTAGCGGCATATGCCCGCCAGTTTCTGGGCAGGATGGAAAAGCCTGCGGTTGATTATATTGAAGGCCTGAGTCCGGCTATTTCCATTGACCAGAAGGGGCCAAGTAAGAATCCGCGCTCTACCATGGGCACGGCAACCGAAATTTATGATTACCTGCGCCTGCTTTTTGCCCGGGTCGGCCACCCCCATTGCCCTGAATGCGGACGGGAAATAGCCAGCCAGACAGTGCAGCAGATTGTTGATGCTATTCAGGGTATCAGTAAAGACAGCCGGATTATAATTATGGCCCCACTGGTCAAAGACCGTAAAGGTGAATACCAGGCAATATTTGAAGATTTACGCAAGACAGGTTATGCCAGGGTGCGGGTTGACGGAGAAATCCGCGAGCTGTCTGAAGAATTTCAACTGGCTAAAAACAAGAAGCACTCCATTGAAGTGGTTGTGGACAGGCTGGTAGTCGGGCAAAGCGACAGCCAGGGCCGCATTGCTGACTCGGTAGAAACAGCCCTCAAGCTCGGGGCCGGAATAGTGCTGGTCTATGTCACTGATGACGAGGAACTGATGTTCTCAGAGCATTTTGCCTGCGTCTATTGCGGTATCAGCATGGGTGAGATTGCCCCCCGGACCTTCAGCTTCAATAGTCCTCATGGTGCCTGCCCTGCCTGTACCGGACTGGGATTCAAACAGGAGATAGACCCGGAATTGATGTTGAATAAAGACCTGTCCATCATGCAGGGAGCTATCCGTCCCTGGCAGTTCCACACCTGGTATCTCCACCGGGTGGAATCTTTAGCCAAAGCCAACGGCTTTTCCCTGGATAAACCACTGAAAGAGATCAGCCAGGAACAGATTAACCTGCTGCTATACGGAGAAGGCGGAGAGGCAAGGGTGTACCGCCGCTTTGGTAAGGTAAGACGCTACTACGATGGGTTTGAAGGTATTATCCCGATTATGGAACGACAATACCGGGACACGGAGTCAGAAAACTCGCGGGCTAATATTGAGCGCTATATGATGCTAAAGCCCTGCCCGGACTGTCAGGGGAAACGGTTAAAGCCGGGGTCATTAGCCGTAACAATTGACGACAGGAATATTATGGATGTCAGCGTAATGTCGGTTACAAAGTCGCTGGAATGGATAGACGACATCGATGATAGAGTACTGACCGAACGGGAGAAGATGATAGCTGACCAGGTACTGAAAGAGATAAAAGCCCGCCTGGGTTTCCTCAGAGATGTGGGGCTTGACTATCTTTCTATTGACCGTCCCTCGGCTACCCTGAGTGGGGGTGAGACGCAACGGATTCGCCTGGCCACCCAGATTGGCAGCGGACTGATGGGCGTTCTCTATATTTGCGATGAACCGACGGTGGGTCTCCACCCGGCCGATGGATCCCGTTTGATTGAGACATTAAAGAGGCTGAGGGATTTAGGTAATACCATACTGATTGTAGAGCATGACGAAGCCGTGATGCGGGCTGCCGACTATATTATCGATATAGGACCCGGAGCCGGGGAGCACGGAGGTAAAATTGTCGCCACGGGAACGATTAACGACATTATGAAGTCAAAGGATTCAATAACGGGGCAGTATCTCAGCCAGGTAAGGCAGATTCCGATGCCACAGCAACGCCGGAATGGCTCGGGCGAGGAAATTGTAATCAAAGGAGCCAGGCAGAATAACCTCAAGAATATAGATGTCCAGATACCTCTGGGTAAGTTTGTCTGTATTACCGGGGTCTCCGGCAGCGGTAAAAGCAGCCTTATCAATGAAATCCTGCATAAGAAACTTGCCCAGATATTATACCGGTCACGGGAGAGACCGGGTGACTGTGATGAAATCGCCGGTATCGAGCACATCGACAAGATGGTCAACATAGACCAGTCACCTATCGGCCGCACCCCTCGCAGTAACCCGGCTACTTATACGGGGACTTTTACCCCTATCCGCGAGCTTTTTGCTACTGTTCCCGAATCCCGGATAAGGGGCTACGCGCCGGGCCGGTTTTCCTTTAATGTCCGGGGTGGGCGTTGTGAAGCCTGTAGCGGAGAGGGATTTATCCAGATAGAGATGCAGTTCCTGCCTGATGTAACCGTGCCCTGTGAGGTATGCCAGGGTCAGCGTTACAACCGTGAAGCTCTGGAAATTAAATTCAGAGGTAAAAACATAGCCGAAGTGCTGGATATGACCGTAGAGCAGGCTCTCTCTTTCTTTGAAAATTTTCCCAAGGTAAGGAACAAGCTGGAGACACTTAGAGATGTGGGGGTAGGCTATATCCGGCTCGGCCAACCGGCTCCTACTCTTTCCGGCGGTGAAGCTCAGCGAGTTAAACTGGCTACCGAGCTCTCCAAGCGCTCTACCGGCAGGACACTATATATCCTTGACGAACCCACCACCGGCCTTTCTTTTTTAGACATAGCTGCCCTGTTAAAAGTGCTGCAACGCCTAGTTGATCTCGGCAACACGGTGATTGTCATCGAGCACCACCTGGATGTGATTAAGAATGCCGATTACATCATTGACCTGGGTCCGGGGGCCGGTGACGATGGCGGCTACGTTGTCACTACCGGCACCCCTGAAGAAGTAGCCCGGGAAGAATCTTCTACCACCGGGCAGTACTTAAACCGGGTATTATACAAAGCTATCCAGCCTGCGGTTACTCCCGGTGATTTAGTTTGACCGGTGAAAATTCTATTCCCTTAGAAACACACCGGAAACCAGGGATTTTTTACGGCTATATCATCGTTACCTCCGGTTTCCTCATCATGATGATTATCCACGGGACAGTCAACACTTTTGGCGTCTTTTTCAACCCGTTGCAAGACTATTTTAATACCTCAAGGGCGTCCCTTTCTGCTGCTTTTTCGCTTAGCTTCTTCACAATGGGTCTCGGCGCCATCGTGATGGGGATATTGTCCGACCGGTTCGGTCCCAGGAAGGTTATGACTATCTTCGCCCTGTTTTTCGGCGTGGGCTATATCTTGTTGTCGCAGGTCACTGCCCTCTGGCAGTTGTATCTGGTCTTTATTATTATCGGTATCGGCTTCAGTCCCTCAGATGTAGTGCCTCTATCTACTGTGGTCAGGTGGTTTGTTAAAAAACGGGGAATGATGAGCGGCATTATGAAAGTTGGCACCGGGCTGGGAATGACGGTTGTGCCCCTGGCAGCAAGTGTGTTAATCACCCGGTTTGACTGGCGCATTTCCTATCTTATTCTTGGCATACTGGTTCTGGTAACTGCCATCCCGCTAGCCCAGTTACTAAAACGGGACCCAAGTGAAATAGGGCAACTGCCGGATGGGGAAAAGCTTCAGGTTTCGAAGAACTCAATATTGCCCGAGACAGGACTGACCTTTCACGAAGCCATCCGCACCCGGCAGTTGTGGCTGGTGTGCGGGTTCTACGCAGTCATTTTTTATATCGCTCAGAGCGTCCTGGTCCATATTATTCCTTATGCCGTTGACCTTGGCATTTCACAGACAACAGCCGCCAGTCTTATTTCCGTTATCGGAGGCAGCAGCATATTCGGCAGGCTGGTGATGGGATTCACCGGCGACAAAATCGGCCACAAGCGGGCAGTGAGCTTCCTTTTTCTTATTATGATCGCCGCTCTCGCCTGGCTGCAGGTAGCTACCGAGCTATGGATGTTATACCTGTTTGCCACCATATACGGCTTTAACCACGGAGGTTTTTTTGCCCTCATCTCCCCACTGATAGCCGGGCTGTTCGGCACCCGTTCCCAGGGCACGCTACTGGGTACTACCATCTTTAGCGGCACCTTATTCGGCAGTATCAGCCCGGTCATAACCGGAAGAATTTTTGATGTCACCCACAGTTACCAAGGGGGCTTCATAATCTTGCTTTTTGTGGCGATTACTGGTTTAATATTTACTACCCTGCT
Organism: Dehalococcoidales bacterium; assembly: GCA_036446975.1. Taxonomy (GTDB): domain Bacteria; phylum Chloroflexota; class Dehalococcoidia; order Dehalococcoidales; family UBA2162; genus JAZFUA01. Next base: position 2,342 of record JAZFUA010000162.1, on the reverse strand, counting down.
AAAGCCAATCAATAAAGAAGGTAAGAGATGACCAGAGAAGAAGCTCTCGACTCCATAAAAGATAATGTAGAGAATGCAAATACGGTGAAGCATATGCTGGCCGCCGAGGCAATTATGCGAGCCCTGGCCAAACGACTGGGTGAGGACGATGAGGAGTGGGGGCTTACCGGTCTGCTGCACGATATTGATATGGAACTCACCGAGGGCGATATGAGCACCCATAGCCGGCTTGGCGCCGACCTGGTCAGGGAAATGGGGGCCAGTGAGGCTATAGTCCACGCCATTCTTGCCCACAATGAAGCTCATGGCGTTCCCCTGGAATCGAAGCTGGATAAGGCTCTGTTTTGCGCTGACCCGCTGACCGGTCTTGTTACCGCTGCCGCCCTGGTCAGACCTGATAAAAAATTAGCCAGCGTTGAGACTAAATCGGTCAGGAAGAGATTCAAGGAAAAGAGCTTTGCCGCCGGTGTCAACAGGGAAACTATTGCTACCTGTAGTAACCTCGACCTTGAGCTTGATGAATTTATTGAAATCGGACTGAAGGCAATGCAGGGAATCGCCCCTGAACTGGGCCTCTAGGTTTTATTGACCCCACCCCCTGTATTCCCCTCTCCTTCCGGTTCAAATCCATTACGGGCTACTAATTTGGTAATAATATTACCTTGCTTAATCTCGTAAAATTCCACCGGTGTCTTATTTTCACCTGTGTAATTGGGACATCTTACCATTTTTATCCACGCCGACCGCGTGTTTGGCAATTTCCAGGTTTCAACCACCGCGCTCACACCACAACTGGCATTCATCGGCCAGCTCCCTTTCCCGGTAGACAAAGCTACACGCCGCACAGACAAAGAGGGTTGTTTCATCCAAACGTAACTCTTTTACCATTGTTTAACCTCCTGCTTAGGTTAGCCAGAGACAATTGAACTCCACCTCTAGATAATTTAGATGGCGGAGATATTTAAGGGTATTTCATTTAATAAAGTTAAAGTATAGTCCTCACCTGAGGGTTTGTCAATCTGAAGAAGGAATCCTTTCTATTTCAACAGATAAGTCTAATGCCCGGTAAAAGCAGGGGATAGAGTGTGAAAGCCTAGTTTACCTCGATAGTAGAGCCTTCGGCAGTCTTGATAATATCAATACGGGTAGGGAAGGCATCTCTGAGTTCTTCGATATGGGTAATAACGATTATCTTCTTAAAATCGTCCTGGATAGAGATTATCGCCTCTTTCAGCTTTTCCAGGCCGGCGCTATCCTGGGTGCCGAAGCCTTCATCAATAATCAGAGTTTGCAATGGCGCCCCGGCCCGCCTGGCCAGTAACTTGGACAGGGCAATCCGGATGGCGAAATCGATACGAAAGGCTTCACCGCCGCTGAACATCTCGTAATCCCTTGTTCCCAGTTCATCAGAGATTTTAATATCCAGCGTGTCCCGGATATTACCCGTCTTGGTCTCTTCCTGAGTCTCGAACCGGACATGCATCCGGTTATCCGTCATCCTCCCCAATAGCTTATCAGCTTCAACCTGGAGTTCGGGAAGGGCCATTTCAATGAGCCAGGCTTGTATGCCATTTTTTCCGAAAGCCCGGGCAAGTTCCTTGTAAATCCCTTCTTCCTTCGATACCTGATCAAGCAACTTTTCCCGTTCTACGGCTTTTAACTCCTGTTCGGCTAAATGCTCCAGCCTTCCCCGGACACTACCCACTATTTCCCGGGCCCGTCCTTGTTGTAGCTTCAGGCTCCGCTGCTCGGTTTCAGCCTGAGCTAAATCATCGACCAGTTGAGGAAGTAAGCTCAGATCCTGGCTTAACGCCTCTATTTTTTGATTGTCCGCCTCCAGGCTGCTTCTCATTTCCTGAGCCGCCTGTCCGGCACTGGCAACCGCTTCTTTTTCCTGGTTGATAAGCCTGTCGGCTTCTTCCAGTTTTCGCCTGGGGTTCTCATATTGTTCCAGGCCGGTTAAACTATGCCGTACCTCTTCGTGCAGACCAGAATCGTAGTTCAGACTGGTTAATTCACTTTCAAGCTTGTCCAGTGCTTCCTGTTCACCAGCGGCAAAATCCTTTCTGGCTAACCGTTCCTCAAGTTCAGACAGCCGGCTTCTTTCTTCATCCAGTTGTTTTCCGGCTTGTTCAACTTCCTCAATCTCCCGGTTAAGCAGACTGACATTACTCTGTGCCGAAGTCCTGGCCTGATTCAGTTTTGTTTCCAGTCGGGATATTTCATCGGCCATTACACGAAGCTCCGTTTGCCCTCGGGCCAGCTCTGCCTGTTTTAACTCCAGAGAGCCGGTTTTCTGGCTTTTTTCCTGCCTGTATTTCTCCTCGATGAGCTTGTGATGG
>JAZFUA010000161.1:0-6294 GCA_036446975.1 Dehalococcoidales bacterium | reverse complement strand
ACCCTTATCCAAGTACTGTCATCGCTGTCCCACTATATTGTCGCCGGAGAAGCAACCGCCCGGGTCCCTTATACGGCGCCGGAAATTGAGGAGATGAAGAAGGCAGCTGACCAGTACCTGAAAAAGACCGCGGAGGTCCTGAGAAAGGAGGGGGCTACTACCAAGACGCGAGTGGAAGTGGGCCATCCTGCTGAGGAGATTATCAGGGCTGCCGATGAAATTCACGCTAACATCATTGCTATGTCGAGCCACGGGCGTTCCGGCCTCAGCCGCTGGGCTTTCGGTAGCGTTACCGACCGGGTGTTGAGGGGCGGAAGTCAGCCCGTGCTGGTGGTGAAGGCGCCGAAAGGTACGTAACAGAACTGATTAACCAGCCTGTTGCGAAGGCAATATACTGATAAACTCCAGCTCAGAATCACTCTTGTCCGGCTGCAGTGAGAAGCCATTGCTCCTTAACCAGTCAAGGGCCTTTTTGGTATCGCTGGCTACTTTTGCCTTATCGCACTGCTTCAGCCGGTGCTTGAATAGCCAGTAGGTAAACTCCTTAAGTTCGGTCAGGCTGATAGACTTGAGTTGCGGGTAACCCCGCTTCTTTCTGAAGCGCCTGAGCATGACAGCTTTGGTGGCAGCGTATATGCTCCGGTAAGCCTCATTGGTAGTATAAGCGGTATCCTTCTCTCTGTAGTAGCCTGAAATCCACCTCTCCTTGCGTACGCCCTCCTCCACCGCCAGGATTAAAGCCTCCTCTACGGTGATGCCGTAGAAGTAGTTAAGGTGTTGATGATACTTGGCGCTGCCAATCAGCTCTTCGAATCCCTCAGCTGGCAGTTCAAAGGGCGGTTTACCGTAAAAAAGGAGGGCGGTCTTTTCAGCCTCGGGTAACAGACTGTCAACCGCCTGGCAGAGACGCTCGGCCAGCAGCATCCAGTCGAAGGCTTCACCGGCGATGAGGTAATGATAGGTACGCCCGTCACGGGTCTCCTCGGTTGTTTCCCATAGCCCGATAGCTTCCAGCAGGGCCAGGTACCAGTGCTTGCCACTGATAATTTCCCGCTCCAGGTGCCTTATCGCCGGGCAGTCTTCCGTCGGGGTTAGCGGAGGAGATGTATCCTGTTCTTTAGTTCCGGGCATTATTAACCTCGGTAAGCTCCTCTTTGAGCTTCTCATAGTATTCAAGACGACCGCTGGTCACCAGTTCGATAATTTTTTGGTTGATGGCCTCTCCCACTCCCGGTATCTCCTTCAACTTGTCTTCTTTAACCAGTTGCTCCACCTCCACCGGCCATTCCTGGATGTAACCCGCCGCCCTCTCATACGCCCTGATTTTGAAAACATTGTCCTTCCTTACCTTCAGCAGGGCAGCAACGTCCCTGAATATAGCAGCGATTTCAGTGTTTTTCATCTACTAAGCTCTGTAACCCTAAAAATTCACCTACCGCCGCAATACTTATATTTTTTACCTGAGCCACAGGGGCGGGGGTTGTGGTCAGGCTGATTTCTTATTAAACTCTCCCACCCACTTTAAGCGTTTGGTCTGGCTGCTCAGGGAATTGACCAGTTTTCTATCGACAGTCCAGAGTTCGCAGTCCTCCAGCTCGGCTACGGCCAGGTACTGCATATCATAGCATACCGGCAGGTTGAATTCCTTTGCCAGTTGCCAGGCTTTGCGATAAACTTCCTGTCCATCAATAATCTTAATCGGAATGTCGAGATAAATCGAAAAAGCCTCTTCACCTTCTTCAGGTAGAATCCGCTTGAAGTAGACGTGTTTTCTTATAGCAGAGGTTACTTCGGCGTGGAATAGAGCTGGTCCCACCATCTGGACACTGTGCTGGAGCCATTCATACCTCAAGGCGTTGGCGACTGGAGTGTTCTCTTCCCATGATAACCAGGCTATAGCAAGGCTGGCGTCAACGCAGACGCTGTTCGAGTTCATTCATCCGTTCCTCACGCATCTTGCGTATCTCTTCTGCGGCGTTGATCGGCTTGACTCCCCTGGCTTTCAGCTTTTCTTGAAAAGCTATCGCTCTCTCGAGAAAATCGGGCTTGGCTTTAACCTCGTATTCCCGGATTGCCGTCTCCCGGCAATAGGCAACAAAATCACCTCTTTTGATGAAAAGCTGGTTGCCTAATTTTTCGGCAGGTAATTTTCCAGCCCAAATCCATCTTCGGACAGTTTCCGTATTCCGCCCGCATTCTTTTGCCGCTTCTCTAACGCTGATAAGCTTATCATTTATTTCAGCAGCCATCTTTTCCTCCAGTTATGTAGTAGTAGTCTACAACAGTATGGCCAATTTGGTCGTTTTTGTCAACTTTTAAAATAAATTCACTTCCCGCAGCAGTGCTTGTATTTTTTACCCGAGCCGCAGGGGCAGGGGGAGTTACGGCCCAACTTTTTGCCGTCTACTTTTTGCTTTTGCCTGGTAGCGCCGCCAAGAGTAGCGGCAGCTGCCTTTACCATCGGTGATGGCGCCTGTCCCGGGGCTTGTTGTCTGGTAACACCGACATGGAATATGGTCCGGGCCACATCATGCCTGATAGTATCCAGCAGTACCTGAAACTGCTTATAGCCTTCACTCTTGTAGGCGTCCACCGCTTTTACCTGGCGCAAACTCTGCCAGCCTGCTTCCAGGCGCATATGCTCCATAGTGGTCAGGTGTTCTATCCACAGGCTGTCAATAGTGCGCAGCATTATCAGCCGCTCAAGAGCCTTCATACCTTCGGCGCCAATTTCCTCTTCCTTCTGCCCATAAAGGGACTCTGCTTCTCCGGCCAGCCTCTCTTCAATCTCCCCGGTGCTGAGTGAGGCAAGCGTGTCTGCATTGAGTTCCGGAGGAAGGGGCATTATGGCATTAATTTCAGTCAGCAGGCCCTCTATATTCCGGTCATCAGTGTGCTCCCCGATATGGGCGGAGACTATGTCCTGAAGCTCTTCCCTGGCCATTGAAAGAATATTGGCCTTGAGGTCGGCTCCGCTGAGAATCTTCTCTCGTTCACCGTAAATAAGCTCCCGTTGCTGGTTGACCACATCATCGTAATCAACCAGTTGTTTACGCATATCAAAGTGGACACCCTCTACCCTGACCTGGGCATTTTCAATAGAGCGGTTAATCAGTTTATTCTCAATCGGGGTATCCTCGTCCATGCCGGCTTTCTCCATAATCCACTTGACCCGCTCGCCGCCGAAGCGTCTCATAATATCATCATCAACCGAGACATAGAAGCGGGAACCGCCCGGGTCACCCTGCCGTCCGCTTCGACCCCGGAGCTGATTATCAATTCGTCTGGCTTCGTGGCGCTCGGTGCCCAGAATAAAGAGTCCGTCAAGTTCGATTACCTTTTCGTGTTCCTGTTGCCATTCCTGCTGGCTCTGTCCATCCGGGTTCCCGCCCAGCACGATATCAACGCCCCGCCCGGCCATATTGGTGGCTACGGTTACCGCTCCCAGTTTACCCGCCTGAGCGATGATATAGGCCTCCCTCTCGTGTTGCTTGGCGTTGAGCACCTGGTGGGGGACACCCTTTTTCTTTAAAAGTTTACTGAGCACTTCTGATTTCTCAATAGATACCGTGCCGATTAGCACTGGTTGTTGTTTCTTATGCAGCTCGGCTACCTCATTCACCACCGCCTTGAATTTAGACTGCTCATCTTTGAAAATACGGTCGGTGAAATCCTGCCGTATCATTGGTCTGTTGGTGGGGATAACTACCACATCCAGCTTGTATATCTTGTAAAACTCCTCTGCTTCGGTGAGAGCGGTGCCCGTCATCCCGGACAGCTTATCGTACATCCGGAAATAGTTCTGAAAGGTAACCGTGGCAAAGGTCATACTCTCCCGCTGAACCTTGACTTTCTCCTTGGCTTCTATTGCCTGGTGCAGCCCTTCCGAATAACGCCTGCCGGGCATCAGCCGGCCGGTGAACTCATCAACGATAACGACCTGGTTATCTTTTACCACATAATTACGGTCTTTTTTAAACAGGACATGAGCTTTGAGAGCGTTTTCCAGATAACGGTTCAGAGAATAGCTCTCCGGGTCATAGAGACTGGGTGATTTCAGTAACCCTTCTCTTCTTAACAGGGATTCCATATTGCTGATGCCTGTTTCGGTCAGGGTGGCTGCGTTGTGTCTTTCGTCCAGGGCGTAATCAATATCCTGATGCAGCTGGGGGATGAGCCGGGCGAATATCTGGTATCTCTGGGCTGCTTCCTCAGCCGGGCCGCTGATGATAAGGGGTGTGCGGGCTTCGTCGATAAGAATATTATCCACCTCGTCAACAATGGCGTAGTTCAGTTGACGCTGGGTGCGCTGGGAGAGGTCAACAACCATATTGTCACGCAGGTAGTCAAAGCCGAATTCATTGTTTGTTCCGTAAGTAATATCGGCTTCATAAGCCTCACGCCGGGAGACGGGGCGTAAAGAATGCCACCTTTCGTCCTCCGCTTCATATTCAGGGTCGTAAATAAAAGAGGAATCATGCTGGACGCTGCCGATGGTAACTCCCAGGGCGTGGTAGATAGGGGCCATCCAGCTGTGCTGCCACTTGGCCAGGTAATCATTGACCGTAATCAGGTGGCAGCCCTTGCCGCTCAATGAGTTGAGATAGAGGGGCAGGGTGGCTACCAGTGTCTTGCCCTCGCCGGTTCTCATCTCAGCGATTTTACCCTGATGAAGGACGATACCCCCCATTAACTGGACATCAAAGTGGCGCTGTCCGATGGTCTGCCGGGCGGCTTCGCGGATGGCAGCGAAGGCTTCGGGCAGCAGTTCGTCCAGTGAACTGCCGGCCTGGAGCCGGGCCATAAACTCGCCAGTCTTTGCCCGGAGCTCGGTATCACTCAGTTTCTCGAAATCCGGTTCAAGCGAATTTATCTTATCTACCGCTGCCTGTAAGCGCTTCAATTCTTTTTCATTTGAATCGATGAGTTTACCCAGCCACTTTAGCATGCCTAACTCTCTCCTTTATTGAATCCTCTCTCTGTCAAACTTTTGTCAGGGCGTTTACCAACCTGTCCCCCTGCCCCTTCACGTGGTTAAGGAGAGGGGGATTAACGGGGTGAGGTTAATAAAAATATTTCTTGTTACTCAAACAACGCTCCTACGGATTGCCCGGTGTGAATCCGGTTAATGGCTTCACCCAGCAGTGGGGCGATAGAAAGTACCTTAATTTTGTCCAGTTTTTTATCGCCGGTGACAGGAATGGTGTCGGTCACGACTACCTCTTTTACCAGGCTTGAGGCTATCCGCTCAATAGCCGGACCGGAAAATACCGGGTGTGTAGCGCAGGCATACACCTCTTTTGCCCCCCGCTCCAGAAGGATGGAGACAACATTAACCAGAGACCCGGCTGTATCTATCTCGTCGTCCACGATTAGGGCTACCTTACCCTCTACTTCTCCGATAACGTTAAGAGCTTCTTTCTTATCTATATTACCCAGACGTCTCTGTTCTATGATAGCCAGGGGGACATTAAGCCTGGCTGCCACATCTCGAGCCCGTCTGGAGATGCCGATGTCAGTAGCAACCACCACCAGGCTATTAAAATTTCTCTTAAAATAATCGCTCAGCAGGTAAACGGCAGAAAGTTCGTCAACAGGTATGTTAAAGAAACCCTGAATCTGAGCAGCGTGTAAATCCATGGTTAGTAGACGATTAGCCCCAGCAACAGTAAGCAGGTCGGCTACCAGCCGGGCGGTGATAGGCACGCGGGGCTGGTCCTTGCGGTCACTGCGTCCGTAGCTGTAATGGGGGATTACAGCAGTAATCCGCCCTGCCGAAGCTCTTTTCAGGGCGTCAATCATAATTAATAGTTCAACCAGACTTTTGTTTACCGGGGAGCAGATAGGTTGAATGATAAAGGTGTCCCGCTCGCGGACATTCTCAAGGATACGCACGAAAATATTCTCATTACTGAATTCAAAAACTTCACATTTTCCCAGTGGTATCCCTATGTGCTCAGTAACTGCCCTGGCCAGGGTTGGATTGGCATTTCCAGTAAACACTTTCAGTTCATCCACGCTATTTTATTCCTTTCTGACTTATAAATTACAGAGCTATTATAACACTATTTGATATATCACTCACCCCCTGAGTTCCTCATTTTAATCAGCGGGTGCGTCCAGTCAGAGTTATCAATTACTATGTCAGCAAAGCGTGGTGGCGGATAATTAAGAAGGTATCTTCTCTGGGCAGGCAGATATTTCTCATCGTATTTACTTAAAGTTGCTTCGCTGTCCCTTATCCTGGCTCTCCGTTTGCTTTCCTCGAAAGTTATTTCGAGAAATACTTTGTAA
>JAZFUA010000160.1:0-2370 GCA_036446975.1 Dehalococcoidales bacterium | reverse complement strand
CTCAGTGGCTTTTCAGGTTTAAAATACTATGGCTTTGAGCAAAATAAAAAGGAGCGTGCCGTATATGCTTATCTTAGAGAACACTGTCTTGATTGTTATTGATGTCCAGGGTAAATTGGCTCATATGATGTATGAGAAAGAAATGCTCTTTGAAAACCTTCAGAAGCTCATCAAAGGAGTGCAAATTCTGGGCCTCCCGATTATCTGGGCTGAGCAAAACCCACGGGGGTTAGGGCCGACGATACCTGAAGTAGCTCACCTTTTGTCCGACCTTCAACCGATACCCAAGCTGAGCTTTAGTTGCTGCGGTGATGAACGTTTTTTGCAGGAGCTTGAAGCATTGAATCGCAAGCAGGTTCTAGTTGCAGGCATTGAAGCCCATGTCTGTGTTTATCAAACGGCTGTGGACCTGCTCAGATTAGGGTATGAGGTTCAGATTGTCGCTGATGCTGTTTCTTCCAGAACGGCGGAGAACAGGGAAATCGGGCTGGAGAGGATGAGAAGTGGAGGCACCAGCTTGACGAGTACGGAGATGGCGCTGTTTGAATTGCTGAAGGTGGCGGAAGGGGCAGAATTCAGGGAGATTCGCAAGATAGTGAAATAGAGGAGATGCTGGAGAAGTGATAAACCGGGGAGCCTATTCCACCTTGTATATTTTGCAAAGTAAGGCAGTGAGGTCCGGCGAGCCGTATGCTTCGTCACAGTGGTTATTATCGGTAAGGACATTAGGGTTGGATATCAAAAGTCCGTGAAGCGGGCCCGGTTCCTCAGGGTATATGCAGTTAGCCGTAGCCATGACAACACGGGGGTCAATTCCAGGAAATAGCCTGGCTTTTTGCTTTATTCTACCTCTTGGGCTCTCAATCCAGGCCCAATCGCCATCCTTGATGCCCAATTTCTTCGCCGTCTCAGGGTTAATTTGAACCAGCGGGTATTTTTGGAAACTTCTCAGCCAGGGAATATTCCTGTACTGGGAAAGGAAGTAGAAGGGTTGGCGATACCCGGTGGTAAGAACAAGGGGGTATTCCTTGGCCAGTTCCGGTGTGGAATAAGGACTCTCGCCCGGCTCTTTGTGGTAAGGTAGAGGGTCATACCCCAGTTCCTCTAATACTGTTGAATATAATTCCACCTTGCCGGTCGGGGTAGGGAAACCGCCGCCCTTCCTCCAGTAATCTGTCTTATATTTGTAGTAGGGCTGGTCTTTCCCCGTCCTGGCCAGGACGCCCATCTTGCTGAATTCTTTCCAGGTCAGGTTGCCCTTCCTTAACTGGTAATCCAGCATCTTCTCCACATTTTCAAACCAGTATTCGGGGGCGACTCTTTTGCCCAACTCGTTAAATATCTTGTTGTCCGGCCAGGCCTCACCCGGCGGTTCCACTGCCTTATTTATGGCTCCGATGAAGAAGCGGGGATGCATATCATAAATATCGTCTGTTTCCAGCCAATGAGCTGCTGGCAGCACTATATCGGCATGTTCCGCCATAGGAGTCATAAAATGGTCGACATGTGCCAGAAAGTCTAAGTTTAGCAGCGCCGGTATCACCTCTTTGGTGTTGGCCAGATGAACTATTTGTTGTCCCCCCACGCTAAACCATACCTTTACCACCGAATTGCCGTTCAGTAATTGCTTGATGACGGTATCAGCATGGGAATTACGAGCCGCCCCCAGCTTATATTTGTCGCCACCTACTATCCCTTTTTTCATCTCGTCAGTTGTCGGAATTTCAAGGAAGAAGTCCTCTAACAGTCCGGTATCCGGTAAAGCCCAGCTCATCATGCTGCCCGGTCTTTCAATATTGCCGGTTATGGCCAGCAGACATATTATGGCTCTCAGGGTCGGGGTGATATTAGCTTTCCGCTCCAGGGAGCTGCCGACCTGAATACATCCCGGGGTATCTATGGCAAACATGCGGGCAGCCTTGATAATTTTCTCTTCGGGGACCCAGGTAATCTCGGCTACCTTTTGCGGCGGATACTCTTGAACCCTTTCCTTGAGCTTATCAAAACCAGAGGTCCACTTTTCCACAAACTCTTTGTCATATATTCCTTCGTTTATAATTACATTCATCATGCCCAGTGCCAGGGCGCCATCTGTTCCGGGTCTAACTTGCAGCCAGAGGGTTGCCCTTGAAGTAAGGGCAGTTTGTCTGGGGTCAATCATAATTAGATTCTTTACATGGTCTAAGGATTTCATAAACCATGTTGCCATTTCAGCATCGGCACTGCTTATTTCCAGTTGCTTTGCCCAGGATATCTGTGTTTTAGGGAATTCTCCTCCCCAACCGTGATAGTCACAATATAGTCTGCCATAGCCGGTCACATGCCCATATAAGCCCATCCTCGGGCTGTAACACACATAACCGGGGCTTA
>JAZFUA010000159.1:0-14560 GCA_036446975.1 Dehalococcoidales bacterium | reverse complement strand
CCATCATAACACCCATTTGGGCCAGCACGTGAATGATTATCTTGTTTTGACTATTTGATAAAAAAATCTCCCCGTTCACCCGGATAAACTGGACAATGGAATGGATGAAGATGTCTATTTTAGAAAGACTGTCACGTTTCGCGCCTGGAAACGCAGCCTTCGATTCAAAATATCGCAAGCTTTGTTCAGTAGTCACGACATAGATTCCGGAACAAAATTCCTCTTACGCACTATCATTGAAGCTCAATATGAGAAACCAAAAAAAATCCTTGATATCGGCTGTGGCTATGGACCCATAGGTTTAACTCTAAAGAGCATTTTCGAAAATAGTATTGTGCATATGGTGGATAGAGATGCTTTGGCCGTCGATTACTCCCATCAGAATGCGTTATTGAATGAACAAACCAATATCGAAGTCTATGGGGGACTAGGCTATGATGACTTAAAAACAACGGATTTTGATCTAATCGTTTCCAATATCCCCGGCAAAGTTGGTGAGCTTGTCATCTCATATCTTTTAAAAGAGTCTATTTATTATCTTGACCGTAATGGTGTGGTGGCTGTGGTAGTTGTTACACCACTCGAACAATTCGTGGAGATGGTTTTGAAAAATACACCGACAATTGATGTTCTTCTAAAAAGAACTCGGTCAGGTCATTCTGTTTTTCATTACAGATTTAGAAATGAGGAGCAAATTCCACCACCCGTCCAAACCGCTTTGGAGCGAGGAATATATAACAGAACCAATCCGGAATTTCGTATCGGTAGCCTGGAATTTACGATTCGAGGTGCCTACGGGTTAGCTGAGTTTGACACACTCAGTTTCGAGAGTGAGATGGTCATACAAGCTTTACAAAGTCTGCCGAAATCCGCTGGTCGGCAGACTGTAATATTTAATCCGGGTCAGGGGCAGATACCGGTTACCGTCTGGAAGCTCTTCCAACCGGAGAGAATTATCCTGGTTGACCGGGATTTACTGGCACTGAGGTACTCGAAGACTAATCTTAGTCAAAACGAATGCCCGGATGAAAAGGCTACTCTTTCTCATCAATCCGGTATGAATCTAACAGATGAGAGTAAAACCGACCTCTTTGTTATTAAATTAAGAGAAGAAAACAGAAACGTTAACAATATGATTATTAAGCAGGCCTCTGAAAAACTGGCTAATAATGGGGTAATCCTGGTTGCAGCCAGTTCAACAGGTATTACCCGTCTTGCAGCTGACGTACAGGACTACGGAGTTCTCAGTATCAAGTCTCGAAAGCGTTGGCGGGGAAAAAGCCTGCTAATTTTAAAGCATAAATAATCATTTACATCCTGTGAAACTAACTCGTCTCTTCCTCTTGGGATGAAACGCTACTACAAAATCGTTGGCAATTTTTCTCTTCCTTTCATTAAGGAGGAGAGAAGGACGAAGGCAGCGATATTTGATAAAATGGTCTAAAGGATTGATTGTGGACGGCATTTTAAATATCAATAAATCATGGGGACCAACCTCTTTCGATATAGTAGCGAAGATAAAGAGGCTCAGCGGAGAACGGCGTGTCGGACACGCCGGCACCCTTGACCCGGCAGCCAGCGGCGTCTTACCCGTCTGTCTTGGCCAGGGAACACGGGTTATCGAATTTCTGGTAGATACTACCAAGTCTTATCGGGCCGAGATTGAATTGGGAGTGGCAACAGATACTTATGATGCCACAGGCAAAATCACTCAGACAGGAGATCCTGCCGGGATTAGCTGGGAACAATTGGATTCGGCGCTCTCCTCATTCCGCGGTTCAATACGGCAGGTACCTCCCCTATACAGCGCCTTAAAGCGTCAGGGCAAACCGCTCTACGAACTGGCCCGAGCCGGCATTTCAGTCGAGATCGAAAGCCGTCCGGTAACAATCTACAGCCTGGAGATTAGAGACTGGCAGCCGCCCGTAGTCACCGTAGAAGTAGTCTGCAGCAAGGGTACTTATATCCGTTCCCTGGCCCATGACCTGGGACAGTTACTGGAATGTGGGGCTAACCTGAAAAGCCTGATTCGCCTGAGGTGTGGCCGTTTTGATATAAAAGATGCCGTTTCGCTAACCCAACTTGAGGCCGCCTTCCGTCATGATTACTGGCAGCAGTTTGTATATCCTATAGACAGCGTTTTATTACACTGGACAGCTATTGTAGTCAGCGATGAAGCCAGGCAGGATATAAAGAATGGACGCCCCCTGGTTCTGGAGAGCCTTGGCCGGAACCAGGCTGACAGCAATCTGAAACAACCCCCTTCAGACGGGTCTTCTCCTGAAAATCACTGCCGTGCCTATGCCATTGACGGAAGCTTCTTAGGAATACTCCGTTACAATCCTGAAAAAGGGCAATGGCACCCACAGAAGGTATTTATGTAACAAAGTTCCAGTTTTTCGACCAATATCAAGGTAAAAAGACCTTGACATCTAACCTATATTGGAATATAGTTCAAACGGTAGCAGAAAGGATAGATATACAAACCTGACCAGTCAGTAATTAAATCCCGGCGATAACCGGATATAACTGCTGGTCTTCTTTTGTGAGTATCCTGTGAATAGAGAGGAGAATAGTTAAGAGTGAGTAACATTAATGTAGCCGTGATAGGAGTTGGAAATTGCGCATCATCACTGATTCAGGGAGTCCACTATTATAAAGATGCCAAAGAGACCGAGCCAGTACCCGGACTGATGCATGTAAATCTTGGGGGATACCACATCAGCGACATTAAATTTGTAGCCGCCTTTGATATTGATAAGAACAAGGTTGGTAAAGATTTAGCCGAGGCTATTTTCACCAAACCTAACAATACCTATAAGTTTACCGACGTGCCAACTAGCGGTGTCACCGTTCACCGGGGTATGCTCCACGACGGCCTGGGAAAGTATTTATCTGAAATAATAGAGAAAGCCCCCGGTCAAACCGCTAATATAACCAAAATCCTCAAGGACACAAAAACTGATGTCGTCATTAACTACCTTCCTGTCGGCAGTGAAGAGGCAACAAAATGGTACATCGAGCAGGTGCTGGATGCAGGGTGTGGAATGATAAACTGCATCCCCGTCTTCATCGCCAAGGAGAAATACTGGCAGGAGCGCTTTATTGAAAGAGGTCTGCCGATAATTGGGGATGATATAAAATCTCAGGTTGGAGCCACTATTACCCATAGAGTGCTTACCAGGTTGTTCCAGGACCGGGGTGTTAAGCTGCTGAGGACTTACCAGTTGAACTTTGGAGGTAACACCGATTTTCTTAATATGCTGGAACGAAGCCGGCTTGAGTCCAAGAAAATCTCCAAAACCACCTCGGTTACCTCCCAGCTGGATTATGAACTTGACCCTAATGATATTCATGTCGGCCCCAGTGACTATGTTCCCTGGCTAGAGGACCGTAAATTCTGCCACATTAAGATGGAAGGGCAGACTTTTGGCGATGTTCCGTTGAGCTTGGAGATGAAACTTGAAGTCTGGGACAGCCCTAACTCAGCCGGGGTGGTTATTGATGCTGTCAGGTGCTGCAAGCTCGCTTTAGACCGGGGAGTAATGGGAGCACTAACAGCCCCATCAGCCTATTTTATGAAGTCCCCACCTATCCAGTATACTGACGATGAAGCTCACCGGATGCTGGAAGAATACATTGCTATTGACCAAAGTGACAAGATAACCCCTCCCTTGGAAAAAAATTCAAGTAAATCAGTCGCTGAATAACCACATTTGAAAGCACGGTTTAAGCTAGTATGAAAATAGCATTGGTCTCACCGTACGACTTTGCTTACCCCGGTGGTGTGGTTAATCATATCGCATCACTGGAACATTATCTTACCCGGATGGGCCATGAGGTTAAGGTCATTGCCCCCGCTTCCAAAGTCATCACCCATTTTGGCGATAGATTTATTCCAATCGGCAGACCCCGCCCTATTCCCGCCAGCGGTTCGATTCTTCGGATTACTATATCACTCAGGCTAGCCTCAACTATTAAAGCCATTCTCAAAAAGGAAAAGTTTGATATAGTCCATCTTCATGAGCCTTTTATGCCGATGCTGTGCAGCGCCGTACTCCGGTTTTCAGATGTCCCCAATATAGGCACATTTCACGCTTGTGACGGCAGCCCGGGCTATGAATTTGGTAAGCCCATCGGTACTTTTATGCTGAAGAGGCGCCGGAATAAACTCACCGGGAAGATTGCTGTTTCGGAAGCAGCCATGAATTACGCCAGCAAATATATTCCTGGAGATTACAGCATTATTCCCAACGGAGTCGATACGGAAAACTTCTCTTCTGATGTAACTCCAATCGAGGAATATTGTGATGGAAAACTGAATATTCTGTTTTTATCCCGATTAGAACGCCGTAAAGGTTTAAAATATCTGCTTGAAGCCTATCAGCAGGTAAAACGAGAAATCCCTCAGTCACGGCTCATTGTGGTTGGTGTCGGCATCAGGCCCCGTAATAAACATGAGAAATGGATAAAGCAGCACGATTTAAAAGATGTAGTTTTTGTTGGCTATGTTACCGAAGAAGACAAACCTCGTTACTATAAAACTGCTGATGTCTATTGTGCCCCAAATACCGGCCAAGAGAGCTTCGGAATTATTTTAGTGGAAGCGATGACCATGGGAACACCAGTGGTTGCCAGTAATATCGCGGGCTTTGCCAGCGTGGTAACTCACGGGAAGGAAGGTTTGCTGGTACCACCAAAGAACAGCAATGAATTAGCCCAGGCCCTGTTTTCTCTTTTGAAAGATAAATCACTGCGACAGCAGATGGGAAAAAGAGGAAAAGTTACCGCAGAACAGTACAGATGGGAAACTATTGCCCAGAAAGTCCAAGATTACTATACCTCGGTGATGAATGGAAGATCGGAGAGTAAGCTTGGATAATCAAACTGTTATTTCCCAAAAAAGATGGCCGGAATCAAGATTATCCGAATTCCGCAAGACCACGAGTGATTACCTCACCCGACTGATGGTAAAACTATTAGCCAGGACATCTATAGCTCCCAATACCGTAACCTGGTTTGGTTTTTCGTTAAACCTCGGTGCCGCTGCCCTTATTATCTATAACTACCTTTTTGCGGCTGGTTTTGTGGTAATCGTCGCCGGTTTCTTTGATATGCTGGACGGCGCTTTAGCCCGCAAAACTGACCGGGTTACCCGTTTTGGGGCTATCCTTGACTCCACCCTTGACCGTGTATCTGAGGCAGTTCTGCTGCTGGGTATCATCGCCCTTTCTGTCAGGAGCGGATTCATTCCGGGTATCTTTCTGGCCAGCATTGTCCTGCCCATCTCTCTCCTGGTTAGTTATATCAGGGCCAAAGCAGAGGCAATGGGTCTGGAGTGTAAGGTAGGTATATTTACCCGACCGGAAAGGGTAATTGTGCTGGCTTTTGGTCTGCTGCTCGGCCAGATTAATTACGGCTTTCTAGCCGCTGCCCTGGTAATCATTATATTGTTCAGTTCCGTCACGGTTGGTCAGAGGTTGCTTTACGTCTGGCGACAGACAAAGAATTAGTTTGATTTCAGGAGGAGTATAATGCCGGTTGTTGCTGTTATTGGAGCCCAATGGGGAGATGAGGGAAAGGGCAAGATAATTGATATGCTGGCTGAAAAAGCCAGGGTAGTGGTGCGGTTCTCCGGTGGTGATAATGCCGGGCATACTGTAATCAATCCCTTCGGGAAATTTGCCTTACGCCTTGTCCCCTGCGGTATTTTTTACCCTGAGACCCTCTGTATCATCGGTAATGGCGTGGTTATTAATCCCGCCGTACTAATTGAGGAGATAGACCTGCTGAATGAACGGGGTGTGGATACCAGTCAACTATTTATCAGCGACCGGGCTAACCTGATTATGCCCTATCATATCCTGCTTGATGGGCTGGAGGAAGAATCACGGGGAGGAGAGGCGATTGGCACTACCCGCAAAGGTATAGGACCAACTATGGCTGACAAGGTAGCCAGGTTAGGTATTAGGACCAGTGACCTCCTGGACAAGGAGGTATTTCTGGCACGCCTTCGTCAGATTCTGGCTGCCAAGAATGACATTATCACCAAAATCTATGGGGCTGACCCCTTATCTCTTGATGAAATTTACACCCAATACTGCCAGTACGCAGAGCGCCTGGCACCTCATATTCGTGAAACAACGATAATGATTGAAGAAGCTTTTTCCAAGAATGAGGCGGTTCTTCTGGAGGGGGCTCAGGGGACTTTGCTGGACCCTGACTTCGGCACCTATCCCTATACGACTTCCTCTTCACCACTGGCAGGCGGAGCCTGCGTGGGCGCCGGCATCGGCCCCACCAGAATCAACGCCGTTCTGGGTGTATTCAAGGCCTACATCACCCGGGTGGGTGCCGGCCCATTCCCCACCGAGCTAAAGGACGAGACCGGTGACCTGGTCAGGGAACGAGGCCAGGAGTACGGTACCGTGACCGGCAGACCCCGGAGCTGCGGCTGGTTTGATGCCGTTGCCGCTCGCTTTAGCACTCGTGTTAATGGTTTCACCGGAGCGGCGATTACCCGCCTGGATATTCTCGATACTTTTCCCACTCTGAAAATATGCGTCGGTTACGAGTTAGACGGAAAGACAATCGATTATTTCCCCAGCACAATTACCGCCCTGGAGAGATGCCAACCCATTTATGAGGAACTACCCGGATGGCAAACTTCCATCAGCCATATAAGGCAATATGAGCAATTACCTGTTGAGGCTCGCAGGTACGTCTCCCGGCTGGAAGAACTTACTTCTTGCCCAACCAACATCATCTCGGTAGGAGCCGAGCGGGAGCAGACCATCGAGGTTAAGTCCGTCTTTTAGCAGCATTAGAGGGAGGTATCTGGCAAGACGGCTATTATCAGGGCAGCTACAGAAGAGGATATACCCCGAATCCTTGAGCTCTACCAGGAGCTGGTAATAACCACTGCCCCAGAAGAGCTTAAACGTAGTCCCGTAACCGATGATTTCCGGCAGGCTTTTACTCAAATCAGTGCCGCCACCGGACACGAGCTACTGGTCGCTGAAGGACAGGGAAAAGTAATCGGTACAATGGTATTCATGATTGTACCCAATCTTTCCCACGGCGGTTTACCCTGGGCCGGAGTAGAGAATGTGTTTGTTGATAACGAATACCGGCGGCTTGGAATAGGCAAACTGCTTATGGACTACGCGGCATCACGGGCAAAAGAGGCCGGGTGCTATAAAATCCAGTTAATCAGCGATAAAAGTCGTTCGGTAGCCCACGAGTTCTACCAAGCGCTTGGTTACAAGGCAACAGGGCACGGATTCCGCCTCTACCTGTGATAGCTGGCAAGCCTATACCGGCAAATCAATCTGGTAATTCTTCAGGGTATCTTTAATCAGGGCTGCCGTTTTTTCGTCCGGCTCGGTGAGGGGTAGGCGTGGTTTACCCACCCGGAAACCCACCTGGTTAACCGCATACTTCACCGGAATGGGGTTTGAGATGACAAACAGGGCATTAACCAGAGGTAAGAGATGGCGGTGTATTGCGGCCGCTTTATCCGTCTTACCATCAACAAAACTGTAAATCATTTCGCTAATCTGCTTGCCGACCAGATGGGAAGCGACACTTATCACCCCATATCCACCGACAGCCTGTATCAGCAGAGTGTCCGTATCATTGCCACTCCAGACGAGAAAATCATCCGGGGTACCCTCGATCACCTTAGCAGCCTGTTCAATGTTACCGCTGGCTTCCTTGACCCCGATAATATTATCTATCTGGCTCAGCCTGATAATAGTGTCTACCGAGAGACTGGTAACGGTGCGTGAAGGCACATTATACATAATACAGGGTAAGCTGGTGCTTTCAGCAATAGTCTTGAAATGTTGATAAAGGCCTTCCTGAGTAGGCTTGTTGTAGTAAGGAACCACCAGTAAACAGGCGTCAACCCCGATTTTCTCTGCCTCTTTAGTCACCTCTACCGCCTCGGCGGTGCTATTACTGCCGGTGCCGGCAACTATTGACCCGCGGCCGGCGATGGCTGATTTCACCTCGCCGAACAGCCGTAATTCTTCTTCCCGGACAAGGGTAGGCGATTCTCCGGTTGTTCCCACCACTATCAACCCCTCACTGCCGGAATCAAGTAAAGCCAGGGCTAATTTCTTAGCCTGCTCATAATCAACTGCTCCATTATCGTCAAAAGGAGTTACCATAGCCGTTAGTAATCGTCCTAATTTACTCATTTTTGCTCTCTTTCCGGATGTAACCAGTCTCTTTTAATTAATTCTTCGGCAATCTGAACGGCATTCAAAGCCGCCCCTTTACGCAGATTATCAGCCACCACCCACATTACCAGACTACGGGAA
This sequence comes from Dehalococcoidales bacterium, assembly GCA_036446975.1. Lineage (GTDB taxonomy): Bacteria > Chloroflexota > Dehalococcoidia > Dehalococcoidales > UBA2162 > JAZFUA01. The sequence goes on along the minus strand of JAZFUA010000159.1, from coordinate 6,233 downwards.
TGAGAGGCATCCTGACGGATACGCCCCACAAAAACTTCATCAGTGCCTGCTGCCGACCATGCCTGGGGATAAAGACTGATAACCGGGTCATCCAAGACCTTAACTCCCGGAGACTGCGATAGAATACGCCGCGCTTCGTCAGGAGTCATAGAATCGGTAAACTCCACATGGATAGATTCGCTATGTCCGGTAAATACAGGAACCCTCACACAGGTAGCTGAAACAGCTACATCATTAGCGTGCATTATCTTTCTCGTCTCTTCCAGCATCTTCCATTCTTCCTTGGTATAACCGTTATCCATAAAAACATCTATCTCAGGTAGTATGTTAAAAGCTATCTGGTGAGGAAAAACATGGGGGACAGTACTCTGCCCACTTACCACCTGGGTAACCTGAGTGGTTAATTCTTCTATTGCCGCCTGGCTGCCCTTACCAGATACCGCCTGGTAGGTATCAACGATAATCCTTTTAATAGGATTAATCTTATGCAGCGGGTACAAAGCCACTACCATCTGAATGGTGGAACAATTAGGATTGGCAATAATCCCTTTATGCTGCCGGATATCTTCGACATTGACCTCAGGTACCACCAGAGGGACTCCGGCTTGCATTCTGAAAGCTGAGCTATTATCGATAACTACCGCCCCTGAACGGGCGGCTATCGGTGAGAAATGTTTACTGGTCTCAGCCGGGACTGAGAACAGGGCAATATCAATCCCCTCAAAAGAGTCAGGAACTGTCTCTTGAACTTCAATCTCCTGGTGGGCCACGAACAATTTCTTGCCTGTCGAGCGGTCTGAAGCTAAAAGACTGACTGACGCCATAGGGAAGTTACGCTGCTCAAGGATTTTGATAAATTCTCCGCCTACCAGACCGGTAGCGCCGACAATAGCTACTTTGTATCCACTCACTACTCTGTCATAACTCCTACAAATTAAGCAGGGTATCCAGACCGTAGGTCAATCCCTGGCGATTAATTACTTCCCTGATAGCCAGCAAAATGCCTGACCTATAGCATTCCCGGTTAATGGTATCATGCCGTATGCGCAATGTCTGACCCGAGGTTCCCAGGATTACTTCCTGATGAGCCATAAGACCCGGCAGTCTTACAGCATGGACTGCAATGCCCTCAATGTCTTCTCCCCGACTGTTTGAGGTTTTTTCTCCCTGTTCGGGCCTTGAGAACGGTTTGCCCCGGGCCTCAAGCATTGCTTTTGCAGTAATGATAGCCGTTCCTGAAGGCGCATCAGCCTTCAGGTGATGGTGCTGCTCAATAATTTCGGCGTAGTCCATATATTTGGCAGCAATCTTTGATAAATGTATCATTAAAACCGCCCCAAGAGCGAAGTTCGGAGCTACTACTATACCAATCTTGTGAGCTATGGCTAATCGTTCCATCTCACCAAGCTCATCTGAGGAAAATCCGGTAGTGCCTACCACCAGGTTTACACCTCTTTTAGCTGCCGCGCGGACTGCCGGCATAGTGGCTTTTGCAATAGAAAAATCTACAACTACATTAGCCTGAGCAGTATCGAGAATTTTATCTATGTCCGAAGAAAAGGGGACCTTACCAAAACCATCAGGCAACGGCAGGTAATCTCCTGTGGTCTTCATTTCTACCGCGCCGACTATTTTCATATCCGGTTCGGGGCACAGAGCCTCAATTATCTCTCTTCCCATCCTGCCCGAGGCACCCTGAATAACTACCCTTATCGGTTCCACGACCTAACTCCTTGATTCTATTAACGCCGCCTATCCCGGGGAGCCGATGGACCCTGTCGAGGGCCGGACTCCCGCTGACTTTTGAAGGGGTAGTCTGGGGATGGTTTGTCTTCTGCCTGAGAATCAGGGTCAAGCACCGCCCGCCGTGATAGGTTCACCCTGCCAAGATTATCAATTTCAATTACTTTAACCGTAATTTCATCACCAACTTTAACGACATCTTCGACGCTGGCCACCCGGTAGTCAGCCAGTTCACTGATGTGTACCAGTCCGTCTTTACCGGGTAAAATTTCTACCATGGCTCCGAAATTCAATATGCGGGATACTTTCCCGGTATAGATGGTGCCAATCTCCGCTTCCTTGGTTAAACCTTCGATAATGGCAATCGCCCTTCGGGCTGACGCTTCATCGGTCGATCCGATAAGCACCGTACCGTCATTATCAATGTCAACGGTAGTCTTGGTTTCTTCAGTAATTGCCCTGATGGTTTTGCCGCCGGGGCCGATAACGGCGCCGATTTTATCCTGAGCAACCGAGATTTTATATACCCTCGGCGCATAAGGGCTCATCTCTGACCGGGGGGAGTCAATCGTCTGGGCCATTTTATCCAGAATGAAGAGACGGGCCTCTCTGGCCTGCATCAAGGCCTCCCTTACAATTTCTGTACTTATCCCTTTAAGCTTGGTATCCATTTGCATCCCGGTAATACCTTCGCTGGTACCGGCTACCTTAAAATCCACGTCACCGTGGTAGTCTTCCAGGTCTTCAATATCAGTTAATACAACATAATTACCTTTATCATCAGTCACCAGTCCCATAGCAATTCCGGCTACGGCTCTCTTTATCGGTATCCCTGCATCCATCAGCGAGAGGCTACTGGCACAGACGCTGCCCATAGATGTGCTGCCGCTGGAACTGAGCACCTCGGAAACAAGACGAATAGTATAAGGAAAATCTTCATTTTTGGGCAACACCGGCAGCAGAGAACGTTCTGCCAGAGCCCCGTGTCCTATTTCACGGCGGCCCGCCGTCCCAATCCGCCCGGCTTCACCCACAGAATAGGGAGGGAAGTTGTAGTGATGCATAAAGCGTTTCGTTTCTTCTATGCCGATTCCGTCAATCATTTGTTCTTTTCTGGTCGAACCCAGGGTTGTAACTGCCAGCACTTGCGTCTGGCCACGGGTAAATAGTCCCGAGCCATGGGTACGGGGCAACAATCCTACTTCACAATCAAGAGGGCGTACCTCCGTCAGACTGCGGCCACTGATACGTTGTTTTTTCTCCAGCAGGTTAGCTCTAATTTCCTCTTTAATCTTTCCGTCCATGACAGAAAGTATCTCTTTGGCAGAATAAGATTCTCCTAAAGAATCAATCAGCTCTTTTTTCAGAGCAGAGAGTCCTTCTTCCCGCTCATTTTTGTCCGGATGGCTCAGGGCCTGGACGACTTTATTGCCGATGGCGGCTGAAACGGATGAGACTATATCGGGATTAATGCTAATTGCGACTACTTCCGCCTTAGTTTTCCCAAAAGCCTGTTGTATCTCTTCCTGGAGCTTAATAATCGCCTGGTTGGCCTCATGCCCAAGTTGAATAGCCTGTGAAATAATATCTTCGGAAGCCTCTTCAGCTCCCGCCTCAATCATTACTATGGCGTCCTGGGTACTGGCGACAACGATATCAAAGGGGTTGTCTACGAGTTGAGGGAGAGTCGGATTTATTACCAGCTCATCATCGATATAGCCGATACGGACAGCACTCACAGGACCGTCAAAGGGCATTTCAGACATAGTCAGCACAGTGGAGCTACCGATAACGCCCAGGATATCAGGATCATTTTCCTGATCAGAGGAAAGAACCGTAATTACCAGTTGGATATCGTTACGCCATTCCTTGGGTAAAAGAGGTCGCAAGGGACGGTCAATCATCCGGCAAGCCAGCACCGCATCCTGGCTGGGACGTCCTTCACGCCGAGGAAAACCACCGGGAATTTTACCCACGGCGTACATTCTTTCTTCATAGTCAACGGTCAGAGGTAGAAAATCTACCCCCTCCCGGGGTTTCTCACCAATGCAGACGGTAACCAGAACGACGCTATCCCCATATTGAACGGTAACGGCCGCATTTGCCTGCCCAGCCAGCTTTCCAGTTTCAATAACGAGTTTTCTGCCTCCAATTTCACATTCAAAAGATCGATGTTCTATCAAAAGTTTCTCCCGTTGTATTTTTATTATTTACGCAACCCGAGTTCTTTAATCAGGTTACGGTACCGATTAACATCTTCTTTCACCAGGTAAGCCAGCAGCCTTCTTCTTCGTCCAACCAGCTTTAGCAAGCCGCGCTGGGTATGGTAATCATGGCGGTGAGCTACCATATGACCGGTAAGCTGCTTTATTCTCTCGGTTAGCACGGCTACCTGGACCTCAGTCGAACCTGTATCTCCCTCGTGCTGGGCATATTTTTCTATAATTTGTGTCTTCTCTTCCTTGTCCAAATTACACTACCTCTCCACTTTTTATACATATTAAGAATAACATAACTAAGGAATTATAGCACACACCCGCCAAAGCTGTAAAAGAGGGTTTTCCACTGAATGGCTTGACCCCCTTACCGGCGAAGTGTATATTTGGAATCAGTGTTATGCACATCGGTGTTTGTCGTATCAGATTTCGCTTACCGGGAAATGAGTCTCTCAAAGGTAAGCGCCGGGTGGTGAAATCCATTATCAGCCGGGTGGCTAACAAATTCAGTGTTTCGATAGCTGAAGTTGGTGACCTTGATTTATGGCAGGTAGCTACCCTCGGCATTTCCTGTGTCAGCAACGATAAACGGCACGCCAACGAAATTCTGTCTAAAGTAGCCGATTATATTTCTGACGCCCGGTTTGAAATAGAGATACTTGACTACAATATTGAAATTATCCCTGTTTTTGACCTTTAGACGGAACTAATTTTCCACGAATCAGTTCAAAGGGATCATAATGGACACTGCGGCTTTCCTGAACTATCTCCAGTCTAAAGATAGCTATGACAACCAGATTGCTTACATCGAGCATATCCGACCCCGCGAGGCAAAATACGCCCCTCTGGATGAACCCCTGTCAGCCAGCCTCCAGGACTGCCTTAATAAGAATTACATAGACCCTCTTTATACTCACCAGGCAGAAGCGGTGAATAATACCCGTCAGGGTAGAAATATAATGGTGGCAACTTCAAGCGCCAGCGGTAAGAGCCTTTGCTACAATATCCCCGTAATTGAGACGCTTTTAACCCAAACCCACAGCCGGGCCCTTTACCTTTTCCCGACCAAAGCCCTGGCCCAGGACCAGTTACGCGTTTTAAAGGAATTATTCTGTCCCAGGCTGTTTGGCAGTGAAGATTTGGCTACTTTTGATGGAGATACCCCGCCGGCTGAGCGGGCTGAGATAAGAAAACGGGCCAGGATTATACTCAGTAACCCCGATATGCTCCACCTCGGTATCCTGCCCAATCACCAGGTCTGGTCCAGATTTCTGAGGAACCTGAAGTATGTGGTCATTGACGAGGCCCATATCTATCGGGGAGTTTTCGGCTCCCATGTCGCCGGGGTGCTACGCCGGTTGCGCCGTCTGTGTGAGTTATACGGCTCAAAACCTCAGATTATCTGCTGCTCAGCCACCATAGCCAATCCCGGTGAACACGCTGAAAAACTGACCGGGTTACCTTTTAGAGTCATCGATAATGATGGTTCACCCCACGGAGGCAAGGAGTTCGTCTTCTGGGAACCGCCCATCATAGACAAGGCAAAAAGCACCCGCCGCAGTGCTAACAGTGAAGCCACTGACCTGTTTACCGAGCTGGTTAGCCAGAGTATCCGCACCCTAACCTTTGCCCGCACCCGCCGCCTGACCGAACTTATTTATACCTACTCACGGGACAGATTAGCCGAAAGCAACCCTCTGATAGCCAAACGAATCGCAGCTTACCGGGCCGGATATCTGCCCAAAGAACGGCGCAAGATAGAACGAGATCTGGTTGGCGGTCAGCTTCTCGGAGTAGTGGCAACTATTGCCCTGGAGCTGGGTATAGACATCGGCGACCTGGAAGCAACAGTGCTCACCGGCTATCCGGGCAGTATCGCCAGTACCTGGCAGCAGGCAGGCAGGAGCGGACGGGGCATGGAAAATTCATTAAGTTTTCTTATCGGGCTGGATAATCCTCTGGACCAGTATTTTATGCATCATCCCGAAGCTTTTTTCCAAAAAAGTTTTGAGAATGCCCTGGTCAACCCTGATAATCACTATATCCTGAGAGCCCATCTGCTATGCGCCGCCTGGGAAATCCCCCTCAGCAATAATGATGAAAACTTCTTCGGTCCCCGGTTTGCTGAGGAGAGAGATGGACTGGGAGAGGAGGGTTTACTCAGGGAGGGTCGCCGTAACCGGAAGTGGTATCTTTCGCCCAGCATTGCCTACCCGGCCCAGGCAATTAATATTCGTTCTACCTCAGGGGAAAACTTTGCCCTTATCGATACCT
>JAZFUA010000158.1:0-2065 GCA_036446975.1 Dehalococcoidales bacterium | reverse complement strand
GGTTCAAGCTCTTCCCACGCGGTATCGTTAACACTAATCTCGGACAGGGTTTGATACTTGCCTTCCCGAAGTCCCCAGAGGTCGGCATAATGTACTTGAGCAGGTATGGTTTTACCCGGCTCTTTCACCAGTAGGCAGATAGATACTCCCTGCTGAATATCAAACACGTTCTCGTCTTTCCCACCGTCCGGGGCTACTTCTTTTTTCTTTGAGTTCCCGTGCAGGTTGAGGATGTACATATCAGTAAAAGTGCTCATTAGGGACTGACGCATGCCGCGGAAGGTGGGGTTGTCCAGGTAGGCGTGGTTGGTGATAAAGCCTAGAATACCTTGCCCGGTCCGTTCAATACGCCACTGGCCAAAGCGAATGAATTTCACATAGTCATCCTGAAGCCACTTGGGGTTTTTCTCTCCCAATGGCTTGCCATCAACTATTTTGTACGTTTCTATCAGTTGCTTAGCCCAGTGTCCCTTATTGGCCGAATGCCCGGAATACGGTGGATTGCCCAGTACCACCATAATCGGCTTTTCCTTCTTAATCTCTGAAGCTGCGTTGGCTTCTTCGCTTATCCACTGTGCAAAGAGCGTCTCCGAGTGTTTTATGGCCTCATCCAGCGTGTTAGTCAGGTAGACACCCAGCCGCTCATCACTCTGGAATTTATAGCCGGTTTCCTGTAACAGCAATCCTAGCTTGAGGTGGGCGACGGCATAAGGTGCCATCAGCAACTCAAAACCAAAGATACGCTTCAGCAGCTTTTCGGTCACATAGTCGTTCCACATCCCTTCCTGCCCGGCGAAGGACTGGTGGATTTCATTGATGACCATGTAGAGGAAGGTAGCCGTGCCGGTGGCCGGGTCAAGAATAAGGGTGTTATCATCGGCCAGTCCCTGCGGTTTGTTGAAACGGGTCTTTAACAGGTGGTCGATAGACCGTACGATGTAGCTGACGACCGGCTCCGGGGTGTAATACACGCCACGCATCTCCCGCACCTTCGGGTCATAAGCGGTAAGAAAAGTCTCGTAAAAATGCACCACCGGATCTTCCTTGCCGGTGCGCTTGCCGAAGTTCTCCAGGACGGCAGCCATGTCCGCCTGGGCCAGCACCTGCGCCAGGTCATCCACCAGCCAGGCGATGCGGTCATCCAGGTCCGGCCCGGCGATGGTGTTGAACAGCTTCCGTAGAAACGGGTTGGTCTTGGGAAGCAGGTAAGCGGCATTCTGCCGTGTGAAGTCCTTAGTATCAGGAGACGTGCACCGGGCGGCGAACAGCCCGTAGGCGATGGTCTGGGCGTACATGTCAGCAAAATATTCGACCGACAAGTCCGGGATGAGATTATCGCGGAAGGCTGCTAGTTGGGTATGAAGACTCCCTTTCTCCGGCTCTTTCTCCATCGCCGCGACGATAAGGTCGCGGATCATGTGCGCCAGCCGCGCCATCCTGAGCGCCAGGTCTTTCGGCGTACCGACCTTTTCAGCAGTATGAGACAGGAAATTCCCCAGAAGCTCTTCGACGGCCTGAATGCCGTCTTTTTCCCGTTTAATTTTATTATCTATTCGGGTACCCAACCGGGCAGCGAAGCGGCGCTCGCCATCCACGTACCAGCGGAATTCAAGATAATCTGTCAAGATAAGATTGGACAACGATTTCCGATAACGCTTGAGTTGGTCAGACTTCTCCACCTCGTCGAGGGTCTTACCGATATCCTTAGCCTCGATGTAGCCAATGATAACCGGCCCTTTCCGGATAACGTAATCGGGAGCCCCGCACTCGATACGCTTCGGTTCGTTGGTAGCAGTAACGCCCTGAATCATTGCCTCAATTAGGGATTCCAGCGCGGAACGGTGGCTATGCTCAGTAGCGTCCCCGATCGTCAGCTTCTTTTCAATATTATAGAGATATTGTTGAAATATTTGCTGAGATATATTCATTTTGCACTAATATCCTTTATGTTAGGTTGAATATAGTATAACACTCAGTAAACGTCAAATCACTTGTAGCGGATCAATCATAATTACTAAGTACTTGACAAGTGTTAACATTTTCTGTTAACATCTAAAATAAAGAG
>JAZFUA010000157.1:0-3050 GCA_036446975.1 Dehalococcoidales bacterium | reverse complement strand
TTTTTTGCTGGCCGTTGATAGTAACTTTAACGGCTCCTCTGCCTGAATCAGCTTCTATAACAAGTTTACTCAATTCTTTTTGAGCCTTGTCCAGGTTTTTTTTCAGTTCCTGAGCCTGCTTCAACATGCCTAAATTCATTTTTCCTCCGTCTTAATAAGTTTACCAATCTTCAACGCTTCCTTAAGCAGGTGGTTATCTTCAATAACACAGCTTATTCGGCAGGGATACCCCAGAAAATTACTGATGATTTTTTCGGCTACCTGTTGATTTTCCACTTTCTCAATCAGTTCCTTATGATTATTATGCTTGAAAGCCAGGATTACCGTATTATTTTCAATTGCCATTGGCTGAACGCCGGCACTTCTGAGAATGGCAATGGCCGAGGTTTTTTGGGTATCCCGGGGAGCCTGCTCGATTACCTGTTTCCAGTTCTGCCTTAATCGCTCAATTTCACTACCCCCCTCCAATGGCAGGTTGGTAGCAGCCGCCATAACCGGGTCCAAGGCAGGTACTTTATCCACCGCCGGTTCCGGCCGGGAAACTCTCTCCGGAGCCGGGCTGGCTTCGGCCTGTTTGGGGACCGATACCACGGGCGATGAGGTAGCCGCTTTGGGGGGCTGAGAGGGTTTATTATCCTCGGTTTGCTTACTCGGGCTTGTTTCCTGGCCCTCTGAAGCGAGGACACAGTCAACCAGGGCCAACTCCAGGGGTAATGTAGGGTAATTATCAAAGCCAATCTCAAGCTGACCGAAGAGTCTGAGCGCCCTCAATATCTGCTCAAGGGAAGCCCCTTTTGCCAGCTCCTCCAGTTCAATCATATCCTCGGTAGCCAGGTCTACAGCTTCAGAGGAACCTGTTTTTATCAGCAGCAGCCCCCGGAGGTATTCTACCAATTCCCGGTTAAATTGCCTTATATCCAGCCCGTCATTGTTAACATTATTAATAGTTGACACCCCGCCAGAAATGTCATTATTTATTATTTGCTTGACCAGTTCTCTGACCCGCCAGTCACCGGTGATACCCAAAAGAGTTTTTACCTGCTCAAGACCGATATCATTGCTGTAATAGGTGGTCAACTGCTCAAGCAAGTTCAGAGAGTCACGCATGCTGCCGGTAGCGCTACGGGCTATCAGTTGCATGGCCTCGGTATCAATCTTGATATTTTCTCCCTGGCAAACACGGGTAAGCTCCCTAACGATATTCGACTGAGAGATACGCCGAAAATCGAAGCGCTGGCATCTTGAGAGAATAGTGGGCAGGATTTTATGGACTTCGGTAGTTGCCAGGATAAAGATAACATGAGGAGGCGGTTCCTCCAGGGTTTTGAGCAGGGCATTAGCGGCGTTATTGCTGAGCATATGGACTTCATCAATGATATAGACCTTGTAGCGAGCCTGGTTGGGAGCATAATTTACTTTCTCACGCAGACTTCGGATGTCATCAATACCGGTGTTGCTGGCGGCATCAATCTCTATCACATCTAAAGCTCTGGCTCCGGCTATTGCCTGGCACATCTGGCAGGTGTTACATGGCTCACCATTTCCATCAGTAAGGCAATTTACGGCTTTGGCCAGGATACGGGCCGTGCTGGTCTTACCTGTTCCCCGGGGACCGCAAAAAAGGTAGGCATGAGAGATACGGTTGCTGGTGAGGGCATTACGCAGCGTCTGAGTTACCGGCTCCTGCCCGAGTATTTCAGCCAGAGTCTGGGGACGCCATTTACGATAAAAGACTTGGGATTCCATATTTTGTCTCTATTATACCCTATAACCGATTGGTTTCCAAAGGGATTTTGGCGTTTATAAATAAAAAGAAACCAGCCTTACACAGCCTCAATACATCTGGTCACATTCGGCAAGGTAAAGCTGGTAAAAGGTTCAGATTGACCGGTTATAGCAGTGACGGAATATCTTTGGAGGAGTCTTCAATTGCTTTCAGTCTGTTATCCGTTTCTTCCTGTCTCTTCTTCATCCGGGGAATAAGTGCTGTTGACTGGGTATAGTAATGCCTGACCTTTTCCACATCACTCAGTTCAGACAAGATTACACTGATTTCAAGCAGACCCCTTTGCCTGGGATAATCACCATTCCTGATTACGGCATTGGGAGTAATGCCTCTCAGGTAGTCACCGAGTTCTTTAATCAGGTCCACATTCATATCTCTGGCAGGGGCGGAGAGCAGATACAATGCCCTCCTGGCATCGGCAGGGTTACAGTTGAGTGATAGTTCACTTATGGCTGCATCCATTGCATGGATACCCTTCTGGGTCTCGGTACCCTTTTTTCTGAAATCTCGGTTATTACTGCCGGGGAGCCTGAACATGGGTAGTTGAGATGTACCATAGCCAAGCACCGTCCAACCTACCACGGTCTGCATTATATCACCGGCATCAAGTAACTTCGCCCCGATGTATTTAGGTTTCTTCTCCTCTCCGGCACAGAGTATGCTGTAAAACGGCTCAGCAATCAGGGCATTAATCTCACCCAGGTTGTTTCTAAGCGAGGAATCCTTCCTGATATACCTTTGATTATCAATCAGAAACACGGCATCAGCCACGGCATAAGTAGATTTAAGGCAGGTAGCAGTGTTATAAACCGTTCTTTCCTCGGTCGTCTCTTCATGCTCAAAAGGAAGAATGGTAGCAGCGTAGACCGGCTTATCCGCATACCGTTCCTTGATATGCTGCACCATCACCGGGAGCGCACCGGAGCCGGTACCGCCGCCGGTACTGGCGATAAGCAAAAAGGCATCTGTCTCATAAAAATGTCTGGTCGTCCTGATAGCATCGATAACCTTATCGGCATCTGCCTTGGCTATCTCAGCTCCAAGCTCATTTATTTTGCCAACTCCGTGGCCGCCAGTCTTCCGGCCTCCAATGAGAATCCTGTGCTGGAAATCGCGTTTGATAGTGGTCAGCCCACTTAAATCGGCTGCATCCGCGTTAACAGCAAAGGCACCGGTAACAATTTCCATTCCCCGACGGCTGATTGCTCTTTTATTCAGCCGGGCAAACTCATCGGCAATTCTGCCACCGCATTGTCCAAGACCT
>JAZFUA010000156.1:0-10890 GCA_036446975.1 Dehalococcoidales bacterium | reverse complement strand
CCATACACCTTCCCATTCCCATTCAATAGCAAATTCGTTGCCATTACGACTACGAAGTACTGCGTCCGTCCTGCCTCCGCTTTCGAATCTCGCGACATAACCTATGAGGTCAGCAACACTGCGAACCACTACTCCGATATGGATAGTCCAGTCAGCGCGTTTTGCGCCCGTAGATACTGGGTCAATTGGGAAATCACGATACCAGCAATACTGGAAAAGTGTAGCAAAGTCCTCTGGAGATACCCATTTTTCTTGCTCATTCATTTCGGTACCTACTCCCCCACCATCTCCATCTCCCCCTTTTTCGAGTTTACTTTACCATCCAGTCTGCCTTCCAGTAATTTTTGGAGAATTTCTTTCATTCGGGGACCGGGGGGAACACCCATTTTCTGAAGGTCACTGCCGGTCAGGGATGGTTTGACATAACGTAACCTGGTGAGATAGAGATTGATCTGTTTCCTGGTTACTTTGGAGTCGGTAGCCAGGTAGTTGGCGCTAATGGCCGCTAAGCGGTAGCCGTGAAGCAGTGAATAGATTCGACTCCGCGCCGCAAAAGGTTCGGCCAGAGATTCCATCCCGGCTCTCAGGCGACTGCTCTCTCTCAGCGTTTGGGTATGTGTCTTGGGTAACCTCAGTTGAGAAATCAGCTTTTCCGTTTCATCGGCGGTCAGCCGGTAAGCCATCAGGGCCAGGTAAAGCTCCACCGTCGGTTTATCGGGAAAAACCCTTGTCCGCGCAGCTTTAAAAGAACGGTTCAGCCAGCCGTCGCCTCGCAGTCCGGGATGGAGCTCCGGCAGTATTTGCAGTTTTTCGGCCCGGCGGATGACCTTCTCCGGGAATTCTTCCCCCAGGACAAGCTCCAGCTCGTGCCGTATCCGGTCCCCGCTGATCGTCTCCAGCATCGGTATATCCCGCTTAAGAAGCCGGAGGGTTTTTGGTTCCAGCTTGAAGCCCAGGCGTTGCTCGTAGCGCAGGGCGCGCCAGATTCGGGTAGCGTCATCGATAAAGCTGCCTTCATGTAAAATCCGTATCAGCCCTTTTTCAAGGTCGTCCCTGCCTCCGTAAAGGTCGGTTACTTCCCCCCAGCGGTCGGGGACAAGCCCGATAGCCATAGTATTGATGGTGAAATCGCGGCGGAAAAGGTCTACTTTAAGAAAACCCGGTTTTACGGTGGGCAGAGCTCCCGGCCTGGTGTAAGTCTCGGAGCGGGCGGTTGCTATATCAATGTCCCATTTGTCCCATTTAAGATTGGCTGTCAGGAAACGGTTGTGGGTGGTTATTTTCGCCCCGGTGATACTGGCCAGTTGCCGCGCCAGGCTTATTGCATCGCCCTCCACCACCAGGTCGAGGTCGGTGTTGCTCCGTCCCAGCATCAGGTCGCGCACCCCCCCGCCTACCAGGTGCAGGCTATGTCCCTGGTTGGCGGCAATCAGTCCGGCGGTCTGCATAAATTCCACCAGCCCGCTCGGTAGCTGTTTTTCTATCTGGTCGGATAGGTCGTTGACCTGAGACATTTGCCTCCCGGATAAAAATTACTTTTGCCCGAATTATAACACAGCCTTGACGGCCTGTTCATTTTCTTTTTCCCCCTATTGAATTTAATCTTTGTTAGTATTATAATTTTGGTTAATCGCTAAGAAAGGAGGAAAACCACGAATGGCACTGGAACAAGGAACAACTGAATCAGAAATTAAGGCTGGTATAGAAAAAATCCTGGCTGGTAAGCGTTTAGAGGTATGGACAGTCGGGGTAACCGAAAATGTTGACCTCCGCCGTGAGGCGCATGGCCGTCCTACTATCTGGCATTTCTGGCATGCTGAGAATGAGCAGACCGCAAAAAATATAGAAACTCATTTCAAGGCTCAGGGTATGAAAGGCTTTGAAGGGAGTACCGGAGAAAGCGCTCACAACGTCTACATAACCTGGGATTAAGCTAAATAATCAGAATCTGATTAAATGATTTGAGGGAGGGAATTACTTAATGATTCCCTCCCTTTTGTACAGTTGTCTGTGGATTTTTATTTGCTCCTTTTATTCTTTTTCTTCAACGGGGGATGTTTCCTGGTTAATCTCTGTCAGGAACTTCAGCACTATCCGACTGGTATCTTCCGAAGCCTCGGTGACAAATCCATGCCCAACCCCCTTTAATATCTCCAGCTTACTGTTAGGTATCCGGGAGGTCAGGATTTGGGAGTTTTCCGGAGAAACAACCGTATCTTCATCTCCGGCGATTACCAGGGTGGGTGCCTCAATCTCCGGCAGGCGTTCGAAAGTGTCGTGGGCAGAAGCCGCCTGGAATTGCCTTTCCCGTCCCACCGGATCAGGCGGATTCTGCACCCGTTGGGCTACTAATTCCTCGATGAGTTCAGGATTATTGTTAATAAATTTCTTGGTATAAACCATAGACATAATCGCCCGGGCATCTTCTTCCGGTGAAAGATTCTTACGCTGCTCTGGATTTACTGTATTTACCGTTTCTTCAAAGCCAACGCTGTTTGGTCCACCCGGTGTCGTGGAACCCAGAATGAGGCTGGTTACTCTTTGGGGGTATTCCAGGGCAAAGTGCTGGGCTATCATTCCCCCCATAGAAATACCGAATATATGGGCTTTTTCTGCCCGAACAAAATTAAGTAATCCGGCCACATCTTCAGCCATCATCTCCATTGTGTAAGGTATATCAGGTTTATCAGTCTGGCCGGCTCCCCGGTTGTCCATGGCAATTACCCGGTAGTTTTCTGCCAGAGTCGGGATTATTCGTGCAAAATTAGAAATGTTGCCGCCCAGCCCCGGTATCAGCACCAGCGGTTCTCCTTTTCCGTGTATTTCATAATAAATATCAATATCACCCACTTTTACTTTTGTTTTTTTTCGTCTTGCCAGAAAGGCCAGAATTTGGACATCTATTATAACTAGTCCACTTAATACAACAAGGGCAAGTATGATCCACCAGAAAGGAAAAAGTATGAAGGAACTATCCTCAGCTGCTTCAGCTGCTAATGCAGCTGTTCCCGATGTTAAGGAAAATATCAATCCAAGTATTATACCAATTAGTATTCGTTTCAATTATTACCTCCTATTACTTCCCCGGAATTAAAAATATGTACTAGGTATATCGTGTATGGGTTTGAGTTTAGCCATAAAGTGGGAGTTTGTCAATATTTGAAATCGTTATCTCCTTTTTAGCTGCCTTGGTTCACTCTTGGATGAATGATAAGAGGCTATTCGGTTTTGGTTGGTGACATCTGTTATAGAATTTATAGCATTTCGTTTAACCCCGTCCCTCTGCTTGCCATAGTCGGAAGCCTGCATCCCTTTGGCTAACAGGGAGAGGGGGATAAGGGGGTGAGGGTATTTCAACTAAAAGATTGGTAGCAAGAGGTTAGAAAGGGGCCAAGCCCCTTTTAAAAAATATCTTCCCGATTTCCCTTTGAGGGTCATCGGGATAAAGGGTGAGGGGTTTTATAAAATACTGGCATTGTCATTACCTCCATATTTCTTTATAATGAATTTATCAAATTATGAAAGTAGTTTCAATTGTCGGTATGCCCGGGTCCGGTAAATCTGAAGTAGCCAGGGTATTTGAAGTAAGTGGCTTTACCCGGGTGAGGTTCGGCGATGTTACCGACGCAGAAGTGCAGAAACGGGGCCTGGAGCTGAATGAGGAAAACGAGCGCCGTGTCAGGGAAATGCTCCGCCAGGAACTGGGCATGGCTGCTTATGCCCAACTTAATCTGCCGGCGATTGATGCCGCTCTTAAGAAGTCCGATGTGGTAATTGACGGGCTTTATTCCTGGGAGGAATACACATTCCTCAAGGCGCGTTACGCCGAGGGCTTTTTCGTGCTGGCTGTCTGGGCATCGCCAAAAACCAGGTATACTCGGCTGACGGTAAGAGCTGACCGCTGGCTTACTATTGAAGAAGCCAGCGCCCGTGATGAGGCGGAAATTGAGAATCTCAATAAGGGTGGCCCAATTGCTATGGCTAATTTCACTCTGATTAATGAGTCCTTCATTGACGACCTTGAACGGGAAACTAAAAAAGTTATCACCTGGATTACGGAATAACTGGATTGACAGATATTATCCGCCCGGAATTTGATGAGTATTGCCTGAAAATAGCTTCGGTGGTTGGGGAGCGTTCCACCTGTCACCCCCATCACATGGTACCTTATCGAAATCGGTGAGATACTAGAATATACTCCACTCAAGGCAGAGAACAAGTAGTCGTCCTAACAGGTGATCAGCCAGAAAATAGATTCTAGGAGAAAGACATGGTAAAAGAAAGAGAATCTAGCAGCATTCGTCCATCATGGGATGACTACTTTTTGGAACTGGCGGACGCAGCTTCTAAAAGAGCCACATGTGGTCGTGGCAGAAGCGGTTGTGTAATTGTTCGTGATAAACAAGTCCTCGTCACAGGATATGTGGGTTCCCCAACTGGGTTACCCCACTGCGATGATGTTGGCCATCTGATTAAAAGTATAACCGACGAAAATGGAGAGACAAGCGAACATTGTTTGCGTACGGTTCATTCAGAACAAAACGCCATCTGTCAAGCTGCGAAAAGAGGGATTTCTATTGAAGGTGCTACTCTTTATACTAGAATGACTCCTTGTAGAACTTGTGCCATGCTTCTTATTAATTGTGGGATAGAGAGAGTCGTTTGTGAACGAAAATATCATCAAGGCCAAGAATCAGAAAGTATGCTTGCTGATGTTGGAGTGAAGTTGGAATACAAATATAGTGGGACTCAACAATATGAAAAGCAGCCGGAATAGAGTATGATATTCAACCGAGACCGTCATCAGAAATTACTTACCTGGATTAGACTCTCTTCCTCTCTTAATCCCTGGTGATTTATCCTTTACAAAATGTTTTCTCCCTGGTAGGTACCGTTGTAGCCCTCTGTCTCTCCGCTGAGGTAGAAGAAAACCAGTTGTACCACCCGGGAATTTTTCTGCACCCGAAAACCCTCTGGATTATGTACCACCAGCAAGGATTGGGAGCGGCCGGAGTAACCGGCGTCCCAGACTGCCGTGCCCACGCTGACCCCGCAGCGTAGCAGGCTTGACCTGGGTCTGGCTAATGCCATAACATTGTTTGGCAGGTGGACCACCTCGTTATAGAAAATAGTGTAGACGCCGGGCTTGAGGTCAATGAAATCGTGCTCATCAAATGCTATTGGGGATACTTCGGAAATTAACCTCTGGCTGTTGTCCCGGGCTATTCTGCCCTGTGTCCGGAGCAGGGCTACTTCACGGAGGGTAATGTCAAAACCGTTGGGCTGCAGTTGCGTCTCAAGGTCGATATAATCTTCTATCAGGGGCAGCCTCTGCTGCAGCAGACTTTTGATATCCTGACTGGATAAAACGGCTGTCATTTGTAATCAAGTATAACACCTTTCTGCTCTGCTGGATAAGGGGGAAGATAAGCCGGGAAAACATTTCAGAAATATAGATTCTCCTTGATAATAATAAATTCTAAAGGAGAGTTCAAGAGGGGCGAAGCCCCGCTTAAGAAAAACACTCACTTTACCCTTGCTAAGAGTAAGGGGATAAAAGGAATAGGGTTATAATAAAGATAAGATGGCTGAAAAAAGTTATAAACTTCTGGTAGCTGATATAGACGGTACCCTGCTGAATAAGCACGGAGTCATCTCGGATGAGGATACCAGGGCATTGGCCAGGGTCGGTGAATTGGGCATCCCGGTCTCACTGTCAACCGGACGGGTAGTCCAGTCCAGCCTCAGGTTACTTGATAGCTTATCCCTGGATGGCTACCATATCTTCTTTGACGGTGCCCTGGTGTATAACCCGAAAACAAAACAGGAAATATATGCCAGCCAGATAAAAAAAGAACTTCTGGGACAAATAGTTGATTTTACTCACGGCCTGGGATTGGATATTGACCTCTATTCAATCGCCGACTATTTTGTGGCACGGGAGACCTGGGTAACCGATATTCGGCGCGATTTCTATGACCTCCACCCGGTTATAGTTGAGCTTGAAAAAATCCTGCTTGAGGAGAAGATTATTAAAGGAGCAATTGTGGTCTCTTCCTCTGAAGAAAAGGCTAAGGCCGAAGAGATTCGCCGTCAGTTTGCGGACAGACTGAATTTTTCATGGACAGGGACTCCGGCTTATCCCGATATGGATTTTATTAATATTATTGCCTCTGGTGTCTCCAAAGGAAAAGCCCTTGAAGCCCTGGCTTCCTTCCTGGAGATACCTCTGGCAGAGGTTATGGCCATTGGAGATGGGGCTAATGACATTTCCCTCCTTTCCACAGCCGGACTGGCTATAGCTGTAGGTAACGCCTCGGACGACTTAAAAGCCGTAGCCGATTATGTTACCCTTGATGTTGACCATAATGGAGTTGCCGCGGCAATTAACCGGTTTTTGTTGTAGGTCTGGGGTTTGTTTTGACTGACTTTTGACTAAAAAATTACAATAGTATATAATTGGCTATGCGTATAGGATTACTCTCGGATACACACATTCCTTGGGAACAAAAGGAAATCCCCCCCGAGGTGCTGGAAGCTTTTAAGGGAGTAGACCTGATTCTCCACGGTGGTGATATTTACAGCCACTCTGTTCTGGATGATCTGGAGACAATCGCCCCGGTACTGGCTGCCCTGGGTGATGATGATTATCCCAGCCCTGACCCCCGGATTCAGGAAGTGCACGCACTGAACCTTGAGGGGCAAAAAGTATGGCTTATCCACGAGGGACCCTACTTTCCCATGTCTCCGGAGTGGCTGGACTTATGGTGGCAGAACAGGGTTACTCCGGACAATGAAAACTATGGTAAGCCGGATATTATTATTTCCGGTCATGCCCACCGCACTTTGATAGAGCGCTTTGACGGTATCCTTCATATAAGCCCCGGCAGCCCTACTTTATTACATTACAAGAGGGGGTTGGGCACTATCGGCATACTTGAGCTTAACGGAGGCAAAGCGGATATCCAGATTATTCAGTTGGAAGAATCCCCCAAGTAGCTGGTTTGCCATCACTGTCTTCCATGGATTATTCAATCTAAGCTTGATTCCTCTGACTTATCTGGTCTTGCCTGCCTGTAATAATTAAAACGGAATCGGGGTGGCTTGATGCGTATCGGTCTTATCTCGGATACTCATATCCCCGAAGTGGAGTATGCCCTCCCTGACCGGGTAATGGAAGTCTTTCAGGGGGTTGACCTTATTCTTCATGCCGGCGATATCTACGCTCTCAATGTGCTGGATGACCTGGAAGGTATTGCTCCGGTGCTGGCTGCCCTGGGTGATGACGATTATGCCGGGGTGGGTAAGCGGGTGAAGAAGAGACATATCCTGGAGCTTGAAGGGCAGGTACTCTGGTTGCAACATATCAGTCCGCTCTTCGTTGCTCCTGAGGGTAAGGAGAATGAGACGCCCCCCGAATCCGGACCAAACGCCAGCCGCCCTGACATTATTATTTCAGGTCATGAACACCGCACCATGGTAGAGCGTTCCGGCGGGGTCCTCTATATCAATTCCGGCAGCCCCACTTTATTAAACTATAAAAAAGGACTGGGCACTGTCGGCATACTCGAACTCAGCGCCGGTAAAGCGGATGTGGAAATCATCCGGTTATAGAATCACCAAACTGCCGGAATGAGGTTGGATAGTTTACCCGCCAGGTCTGGCTAACGCCATCCCCCGAACAGCCGTTTCCACCAGGGCGTTTTTTCACCGTATCCCTCTATCACAAAGATGTGCTCGCATTTGCCGCATCGCCAGTTGCCGTACTGTTTGTTGTAATAGGTATTGGCGGTGCCGCAGCGCGGGCAGGTGGTTCTTATTTTTCTGGCAGTTTCCTTATCAAGTTGCTCCCAGTATTCATCATGCCATCCGGGACGAACAGGCAAATTGTACCTCCAGTCGGGTGAATTCCCCTTTATTCATCACCCAATAAATAATTATTACTGGCTTTCCTTCAAAAGAGAGGCTATCCTGGCGCCAAATTCCCTGCTCCTGGGTAACTCACCTGCCGTAACTGGCCCTTTCAAGCCATCCACTCTTACTGATAGCCCCGGGGTAATCAGGTTCAGTCCGGACGTTTTTGCCTTAAGACGCCTTTCCATTTTTCTGACTGCTTTTTCATAGTCTTTAATCATATAAGTATCGAAGACAGTAACCGGCTTATTCTCCAGGCCGAGCTTGCCAAGCTGGTCGATAAACTTCCTGACACTTCTGGTAGCGGTGCCGATGTGGTTCGGAGAGCCAACCAAGATAGCGTCATAATCTCCCAACTTGCCGGGATCTGTTTCATTAAGCTCACTCAACACTACTTCCGTTTCGGAATCGCTTTTCATTCCTTCGGCAATAGTCTCAGCCACCAGCTTGGTATTGCCGTACCTTGATTCATAAACAATGATAACTTTCGTCATAGCCTAACTCCAAATACAATCCGGCCAGCGGACACTGGCTACATATGTAATTCTATTATATCACCATCTTGTAATATATGGTCTCTCTTTATCATTACACCATCATGCTTCCCCGATCCCCATATCCGGGCAAATTTCAGCTTTGCCTGGAAATCCTTGTGGACTTCCCTGGCGGCGTCTTCAAGGGTGCTGCCCCGCCGCAGTACTAATGGGTCAGCCATGTCCGGTTTTTGACTCGGTGTTTTGGTATAAACCCGGATAATATCCAGCATTTCAAATATTTTCAGCTTCATTTCTTCCAGGCCGGTGCCTTTTCTGGCTGAGATAGCTATCACCGGTACCTCATCCTGGTAGAACTCCTCTAGATTTTTATAATTAAGTCCCGCTTCTGCCAGGTCAATCTTGTTGCCGATAATCAATGTTAGTTTCTGATTTAACGCGTCTTCTGGTTCCCGGTCAGCCTGCCGCCTGCCAATCCCGGTTCTTAGTCTGCCCAGCTCGGCGGTAATGGTTTCCATCTGGGAAAGAGGCTCCTCACTCAGGTCAATCATCACCAGCAGAGCGTCTGCCCGTATCAGGTTGGGTACTAGCCAGGGTTGGTTGGAGCCGGGTTCCAGGGGTGGAGTATCAACCAGCTGTATCTGGATATTCTCAAATTCCATCATTCCCGGGGTGGCGGTGTGGGTGGTGAAAGGATAATCGGCTACCGTGACTGAGGCGTTGGTGAGCCTGGCGATAAGCTGGGACTTGCCGGCGTTGGGCAGGCCGAGCACCAGCACCTGGGCGGCTCCCTCTTTCTGGATTATCAGTGAGGCCCTCTGGGTAGCCGCTTTCTTGTCTGTCGACTGGGTTAACCTGGCGATTCGTCTTCTCAGGTCGGCCTTGAGGTGGTCGGTGCCCTTGTGCTTGGGCATAACCGCCAGCATTTCTTCCAGGGCGGCTATTTTGTCCTGGGTGGTCCTGGCTTGCTTGAAGACTTTCTCCGCCGAGTAGTATTGGGGCGTCAGGTTAGCCGGCATTTCATCTCCTGTTTATATTATATAAAACCCTGTCCCCCTGTGTCCCCTTTCTCCTTGCTAAGGCTTTACCCTGAAAGTGCCCCATTTATGTCACCCTGAGCGAAGCGAAAGGTCTCGGAGTAGCGGAGATTATCAGCCGACTACCAATCCCCACCCAGAGATTCTTCGTCATCCCGATTTGATCGGGATTTCTCAGAATGACAATTTTCGGACAACCTCGGATTTCTTGGAATTGGTGTAAAGCCCCTCTTAAACACCCGGATATTCTTAGAGCAGACTGAGTTTTAATCATATGTTATTTCTCGAAAATAGAAAGTATCTCCTCCAGCACTTGGGCTACGCCATCTTCGTCATTACTGGCGGTGTGGTAAGTGCAGACGGATTTGACTTCAGGAAAAGCGTTAGACACTGCAACGGAGATGCCGCACTCTTTTAGCATCCCGATATCTGGGATATCATCTCCAAAGGCAATTACTTCTTCAAGTGAAATTCCCTTGGGTATGAGGAGCTTCCGTAGAGCAGACGGCTTGGATGCTTGCCTGGCTGTAATATTAAGCAGGGGAATGCCTAGCAGTGATGGAATTACTGAGATGGTGTCACTGAAGCTATAGTTTAGCTTGTCGCTCAACTTCAGAATGTCCGTTCCTGGCCCACCCAGTGCTATTTTGCAAGGTTGGCGTGATACTGCCTCTTCAATAGAAAATAACATCTCTGGTGTAGCAGAGTTCCTCTGCCATAGCCTGTCAGGGTCAGCTTTATCTATCCAGTTAGCACCAAACTCATAACCGTCCAGCTCCAGAGTGATGCTGATAGCGGAATCAAACCTTAAGGCGAGGTCGATAATGTCGCGAGTAACCTTCTCAGGGAGGGGCTCCTTGAAATAACCGGATAACGGTGCCTTTCCGATAGCGATGGCGCCATTCATTATTACCAGAGAACAGACTGAAGCCAAGTCTTGGGGGAAGATACGGTTGAATATGCGGGCGGGACGGGATGTGGCTATGATTACGGGTATTCCCATAGCAGCGCACTTCTCCACCGCCGTGCGGCTGCGTGCAGACAGCTGAGTCTTGCTATCCAGTAATGTCCCATCCAGGTCAATCGCAATTGCACTGGGACGACTGTTAAAAATCGGCAGATGCAAAGAATGTCTCCTTTATAATCTTTCACCCGTCTCCGTAATTATAACAGCTTTCTCAATAAATAAATTAGTGAAAGGGGAAAGTCAACCAGAGAGGGTTTTACCCTCTCAAACTCCCTGCTACTGTTTTGCAGAGAAACCCACTTTTCTCTTTTCACATCAGGACAGACCTGCCCATTATCATTAAAAAGTCGGACTGCTTGTCGTTGAGGTTCTTTTAAGGCGATTCTATATCTTCACAAAAGAAAGATTACAGCAGAGTAACAATCCTTTTTAAAATCTCCCCCTCTCCTTATTAAGAGGGAAGTGCAGAAATTATGTT
>JAZFUA010000155.1:0-3816 GCA_036446975.1 Dehalococcoidales bacterium | reverse complement strand
CCCGGGAGAGTTCGCGCTGGACATCAAGGATATCCTCCACCGTTTCAGCTTTCTTCATAATACTGGATAACTGTGCTTCGGTGGCTTCGAGGTTCTCCAGCCTGGCGCTGAGGTCTACATACTCCTCGGTTACATCCCGGCTGGTGCTGCTCTCAGAAGTTACATCAACCGCCATCTCCCGCAGCATCCTCATAGAGTTATCGAAATACTCGGCAGGTATGCGGATAGCAATGCTGCCAATCAGTCTTTCCCTCTCCTTCCATACCCGTGAGTTGACTACATAGCCTCCGTAGCTGTCAGCCATACCGGTAATCCGGTCTATTGCCAGAGGCACGTCCTCTACTACCAGGGCTATATCTCCCCGGCGGACAATCATCCGGTCGGTATCCGATTGGAGGTTTATGCCCATTCCTGATTCTCCAGTAACAATAACCATGGGGGGCGGTGCCGGTTCTGCTATCACTACTATTCTTTCCTCTTCTGTTGCTTCCCGTGACCATTGTGATGATGGAGTTGTTGGCGTTGTCGGTACAGAAATTCCGCCTTTTCCTTCGTACTCTTCATCTACGCCTGCTGGTGAGCCACAGGCAGCAAATAAGGGTAAAGACACTACCAGTAACAGTCCGATTATTACCATTAACTTTTTCATCGATTACCTCCTGATTAGCGTTATGGCCTGGCTAATATATTATAACGCCGATATCATAAAAAAGTTAGTTTATTTTGTTCCGTTTGTCTCTCTTTGGTTCTATAAAAGGGGGATAAAAAGGGGGGAAGCCCCTTTAATAAAAATATCTTCCCGATGACCTTTTCTAAAGGGAATCTGGATAAAGTGTGAGGGGGTTCATCCCAATGCTATTTTGACTTGCCAACGTTGTGGCTGTCCCATTATAATAGGGGCTGGTGCCGTAAGGCAGGGAGGGCGACGTAGCCAAGTGGTTAAGGCGGGGGTCTGCAAAACCTCTATTCGGCGGTTCAAATCCGCCCGTCGCCTCCAATTATTTTCCAGCTAAGTTCATTCTACTTGAAGTCCCACTAAAAAGCCGTAGAATAACTTTTGCTTATGCCGGGGTGGCGGAATTGGCAGACGCAACGGACTTAAAATCCGTCGGAGCAATCCTTGTGGGTTCGAGTCCCACCCCCGGCACCAGAAG
Organism: Dehalococcoidales bacterium; assembly: GCA_036446975.1. Classification (GTDB taxonomy): domain Bacteria; phylum Chloroflexota; class Dehalococcoidia; order Dehalococcoidales; family UBA2162; genus JAZFUA01. Next base: position 2,662 of record JAZFUA010000155.1, on the reverse strand, counting down.
GTTTAACCCCCTGCATAAAACCAGGCAAGCGGTTATACCTCAGGAGTAATCGGTTATTCATCTTGAATCAGGGCTTCTACTTCGGTAACATCTTCAGCGGTCAGTTTCCAATCGGCGGCGGCTACATTGGCTGTTATCTGTTCCGGTTTTCGGGCTCCGGCGATTACTGTGCTGATATAGGGTTTTGACAGCAGCCAGGCGATAGCCAGTTCTCCCATCGTGTGGTCACGCTCGGTAGCGAAGGTCTCCAGTTTAGCCAGCTTTTCCCAATTTGCATCTGTGAAGATACGGCCGGAAGCGGGACCGGGTCTGGACAACCGCCCATCAGATGGTAGGTCTTCCCCTTTGCGGTATTTCCCGGTCAGGAAGCCTCCCGCCAGCGGACTGTAAGGTATTACTCCAATGCCGTATGACTGACAGCAGGGAACCAGCTCCTTCTCAATCTGGCGGTTGAGCAGGCTGTATCCGGGCTGCACCGTGGCGAATGAATGGAGATTATTGGCTTTGGAAGTCCAGAGTGCCTCGCAAAGTTGCCAGGCAGCAAAATTGGAGCAACCGATGTAACGCACCTTTCCATCTCGAACCAGGTCATCAAGGGCCCGGAGGGTTTCTTCAATAGGAGTTCCGGCATTAGGAAAATGCATCTGGTAAAGATCGATGTAGTCGGTCTGGAGGCGTTTCAGGCTGGCCTCTACCGCTTTCATAATGTAGTATCGAGAACCGCCTTTATTGTTGGGGTCGTCACCCATTGGACTGCTGAACTTGGTGGCGATTAAAACCTGATGGCGTTTGTCTTTCACCGCTTTGCCGATAAATGTTTCCGAATTACCCCGGTCGTAGGAATCGGCAGTGTCGATAAAGTTGATACCTGCCTCAAGGGCGTGATTTATAACTGGAATAGAGGTCTGTTCGTCGGCCCACCAGCCGAAATTATTGCCTCCCAGTCCTACCTCAGAAATTTTTAGTCCCGTGCTGCCCAGATTACGATACTCCATAATAACCTCCTTAATGAATAATTAAAGTAGCTGGCTTACCCTTTGCCAGATGATATTTCTTATTTTCGCTTTCGACTGACTGGCATCTATCACCAGCCAGCGTTCCGGCTCATCATTCGCTAATTTTAAATAGCCCTCCTTCACCCTGCGGTGGAAAATTATATCCTCCTGTTCAAAACGGTCATGCCCCTTTTGTTCCTTGCGGGTAAGTCCTGTTTCGGCTTGTATATCCAGCAGTACTGTCAGGGCAGGTTTCAATCCCCGGGTGGCGGCATTATTGACCGTCCTGACCAGTTCCAGGTCCAGGCCCCGTCCCCAACTTTGATAGGCGATAGTAGAATCGGCATAGCGGTCGCAGATAACCACTTTTCCCATTTTCAGATTGGGCTGGATGACCTCTTCAACCAGTTGAGCCCGGGAAGCGTTGAACATAAGTAGTTCGGTCAGAGGTGATATGCTTATTTCCTGAGCTTGCTTTAACCAGCGGGCAATCTTCTCACCGGTTGGAGTACCTCCGGGCTCGTGAGTCAGCAAAGCCGGAATAGCCAATCCGGCTAGCTTTCTGTGGAGTGCTCTGGTCTGCAGGGTCTTGCCGCTGCCCTCTCCCCCCTCAAAGGTGATAAATAGTGCCATATGTTACTTTAATTCCTTTGTTTTGTTCCCCAGTTTATCACGGCGGGGATATTCAGGGCAAAAGCGAGGAGGTCGAGAAGGTGGTGTAATTGCGAGGGCGAAGCCCGAAGCAATCCGTATCCCTTTCCATAGACGGATTGCTTCGCTAAGCTCGCAATGACCAGAGGAAGGGTTATCTTTGAGGTTGATAAACAATCTCAGAAGCTTTAGATTCATAAGCAAGCGGTATGGTTTTCAGGAATGCCCGGCTGGTTTTATTCGCATCGGCAGCCCCGCCACCATTAAGAAGACTTCGTCACACTTTTCGGCCAGGAACTGGTTTGCCTTACCCAGTGCGTCACGGTAGACCCTGCCCATCTTGTTAGCCGGCACCAGGTCCATACCAACTTCATTGGTGATAATCAGGCTGGTATCAAAACGGCTAAGGCTCTCTACCAGCTCGTTTATCTCGTCGCTGATTTCTTGCTCAATATGAGAAGTATTAAGAAGTTCTCCTGTCGGGTCGGTATACCGGCTGAAAATATTATTAACCAGCAGGGTAATACAGTCCACAATCACCACCTCAGCCCCGCCAGTCTTATTAAGAATTTCCTTACCCACCTGTGTGGTCACTTCAAGAGTACTCCAGGTCGGGGGTCGGGTACGCTGGTGTTCCTCGATACGCTGACGCATCTCATCGTCACCGGCTTCGGCAGTAGCCACAAACAGTACCGGCTTGCCTGACTTTAAGGCAAACTCCTGAGCAAAACGGCTTTTGCCGCTGCGGGCCCCACCAATTATTAAAATATTTTTCAACTTTCACGTTCCTTGGTAAAATACAGGACGAGGTCGTCATCCACGAGTACTTCCCGGCCAGGTATGACCGGTTGGTTTTTGTAAAATAAACCCAGCCTGTCCGGAACATAACCCCGCAGAATATACATACGCTGGGCGGGGCCATAGTCCGCATACATACCGACGCCGATACCCGCAATTCTTGACCGTTCGAATATCCTTTTTTCAGCCTCATCCACTAGGGAGCTGGCTATTCCGAG
>JAZFUA010000154.1:0-4016 GCA_036446975.1 Dehalococcoidales bacterium | reverse complement strand
TTGAACCCCCACGCCTTGCGGCACATGATCCTAAGTCATGCCTGTCTGCCAATTCCAGCACTCCCCCGAATGCAGCCAAAAAAGCTATCTTACACTATATCATTTTAGAAACGGTGTCTCAAGGTATCGAAAGAGGAAGCCCTCCCTTTAAGTCTTTTGTATTAGCAACCCCATCATCCCCGAAACATTGAGCAGACCTGAGCACTGGTGTAGAATGAACCACTGATGAGAGCCATCTGTAGAAGAACAAGGTAAAAAAAGCGAATAACCCAATTCGACTGATTTGACAATAAATTGACTTTTCCATTATAGTTATGTCGATTACCCACTTGCAAAAGGAAGGAGAACGCTGCCGTATGGTTGCCTATGACGCCCTGAAGGAAGCTATTATCATTGGGGATGAGGAAAAGGTTCCTTCCCTGGTGCAGCAAGCCCTCGATGACGGCACCGAAGCCCCGGACATTCTGACTAACGGTCTCATCGCCGGTATGGAGATTGTCGGCCGCCGCTTCAAGGCCGGAGAAATGTTCCTCCCCGAGGTCCTGCTCTCCGCCTCGGTCATGCATAAAGGTCTTGACCTGGTTAACCCCCTCCTCGCCAAATCCGGCCACAAAGGTCTGGGCACGATTGTTATCGGCACGGTGGAAGGAGACATCCACGATATCGGCAAGAAGATTGTCGGTTTTCTCCTCGAAGGCACCGGTTATAATGTCATCGACCTCGGCGTTGATGTGAAGGCTGATTCTTTCGCCCAGGCCGTGGAAAAGCATAACCCGGATGTCCTGGGAATGTCCGCCCTGCTCACCACCACCATGCCCCACATGGGCACGATCATCGAGCTGCTGAAAGAGAAAGGACTGCGGGAAAAGGTAAAAATCATCATCGGCGGTGCCCCCATCAATGACCAGTTTGCCAGTTCCATCGGCGCGGACGGCTACGCCCTGGAGGCCGGCTCCGCCGTTGACCTGGTTAAGAAACTGCTTGCCGACTAGCTGATATTACGTAATCAGGAAGCGGATGTTAATGCGCGCTAACTATATCCAGTATGGTAGCCCACAATTTCGTATTTTATCTGATAACCAGATAGAAGAATTGCACTTTGCCACACTTCATATATTAGAGAGGACCGGAGTTGCTTTTGATTGTCGGGAAGCCATTGAATTATTGGACGGTGCCGGTGTCGATGTATCTAATCCTGACCGGATTAAAATTCCCTCTTATCTGGTGGAGCAGGCGATTAGGACCGCTCCCAAGACGATTACACTATACACTCGGGAAGGTGAACGAGCTATTACTGGCAATGGGTTGGGATCACATTTTGGGGCAATGTGCGGTACTCCCAAGTACCTGGAGCCTTACAGTAGAAAGCAGGCTCCGTGCTATGTTACCGATATCGCGGACACGGCCAGGGTAGTCGATGCGCTGCCGAATATCGAGTGGCTCTGGACCATTTCGGGTCATCCTACCGTTCCGGGGACAATTGCGGACAAAGTATCTCTTCTCCAGGCATTGCTGAATACGTCAAAACCGGTGGCTTGCGGTTTGAATGACGCGGCAAGCCTGAGAGAAATGATAGAAGTCTGCTCGATTATTGCCGGCGGTGAAGAGGAACTCCGCAAACGGCCGTTTTTTCTTGGGTCATCTGAACCGGTTACTCCTTTGACACAGGACAAAGATGCCATGGAGAAAAGTCTCCTGTGTGCCGAGAAGGGGATTCCCAACTTCATATTCGGTCTGCAAATGGCTGGAGCCACCGCCCCAGCTACCTGGCCGGCGGTTTTAGCTATCGCCAGCGCTGAAGCCTTGAGTCAACTGGTGGTGATACAGCTCAAGAATCCCGGGGCACCGGTTATTTTTGGCGCTATGCCCGATATTATGGACATGAGAACTACCATTGCCTGTTATGGTGCTCCCGAACTCGCGTTTTTAATTGCCGCGGCCACCGAGCTGGCCCACTATTACCAGCTCCCCATGCTCGGCACGGCCGGCTGTACCGATGCCGATGTAATCAACACTCAGGCATCGGCTGAGGTTACCTATCAAATCCACATGGCGGCATTGTCCGGGGCTGATTTCGTTCATGATGTGGGCTTAATGTATCACTCGGAAATATCGTCGCCGGAGTTAATGGTTTTTTGCAACGAAATTATTGACATGGTCGGGGTATCCATGGGCGGTATAGAAATAAATGAGGAGACGCTACCGCTTGACCTGATTGACCGTGTTGGGCCTAGGGGCAACTATATTTCGGAAAAGCACACGTTGAAGCATTTCAAGAAATTCTGGACGCCGAAGATATTTGACCGCAGCGTGGTCAAACGCGAAGGTACGAAGAATTGCGAAGATTTATTAAATGAAATGACGATTAAAATAATAGAGACTCATCAGCCGAAACCACTGCCTGAAGATGTGCTTAAAGAGCTGGCGAAAATAGAGGCAGGGTGGTTAAAAAGGGTGGGGCTGAAAGAATACCCGAAGAAAGCGAGCTAGATGTTCATGTTACTATTTAACAAAAAGCGCTCGAACAATTGTTTTACCGAAGTCGATTCAGTGTTTCTCTTGCATAATGTCCCCAGCGTTATATAATACAATATACGATTAGAATAAAAGCTTGTTATTTGTTCAATGAGGTATTATGGGAGAAAGGGAACTAATGCTGGAGCAGGAAATTGGACATCGAATACATCTAGAACGTCGTAAAAAGGGACTTAGATTGACAGACCTTGCTTTGTCAAGCGGATTTTCGGCAGGATTGTTATCCAAAATTGAAGCTGGGAAAGTGTCTTCACCCATCTCGACACTGGCAGTGATTGCCAAGGCGCTGGGTACTTCATTTGAAGTGCTTATATCCGATGATAAACCTGACAACTTAAATGATGTTCCTGATGAAATCAGCATCGTAAAAAGAGACGAACGGATTCATTACGATGTGATCCATAATGATGCTAGCTCTGCTTACGAGTGGTTAGCTCCGGAAATGCAGAATAGACGATTAGAGCCTTACATTATGACCATGCCTAACGAGTATAGCCCCGCTATGTATTCCCATCACCCAGGGCAGGAAATGGTATTCGTGCTGCAGGGTAAAATGTTACTTGGCTTTCGCCGGCGGAGTTACCAGCTGGAAGAAGGGGACTGCGTTCTCTTCGACGCAACCATAGCCCACCAGATAAGAAGTACCGGAGACACGGAACTAAAAATCCTTTGTGTTCGTTCCTTGTTTTAGCATTTTGATATTACGGTGAAGGGTATTATCACCTTCACTCACACGATGCATCAAATAATATCGGTGGTATCATGCACGTGTTCTTCAGCCTAGGCGCCTGCCTGCCTCTTTCCTTAATCTTATCAGCTGAGCTACTTAATTGTCCAAATGTCCTAACATAGCCGACATCGCCCCTATTTAGTGTAGTTTATAGCAATGCCATCAGTATTATAATTAAATGTTAATACAATATCTATGAATATTTGACTGTTATGAAATATGAATACAAACATAATTATCCCGTATGAAAGTTAAATTCGGAAGTGACCTGTCCCCATATAAGGATATCACTTCTTAAGTCAGAGGACTCAGGTTAACCAATAGCTCCGGAACATTGAGCCAGTCTGAGCATTAGTGTAGAATGAGCCAGTGATGAGCGCCATCAGGGAAAACGTCGGCCGGATACTGGCGGAACTGCCGGAAGGGGTGGCGCTGCTGGCCGCCGCCAAGACACGTACCCCGGAGGAAATCAGGGAGGCGATTGAGGCGGGGGTGGAAATAATCGGGGAGAACTACGTCCAGGAAGCGGAAAAAGCCATTGCCGCTATCGGCCGCCGGGCGCAGTGGCACTTCATCGGCCATCTGCAGAAGAACAAGGTAAAAAAAGCGGTGACCCTGTTCGACATGATAGAGACGGTGGATTCCGCGGAAACGGCCCGGGAGATTGACAAAAGATGCGCCCAGGCCGACCGGGTAATGCCGGTGCTCATCGAGGTGAACAGCGGCCGGGAAGCGCAGAAAGCGGGGGTAT
>JAZFUA010000153.1:0-9045 GCA_036446975.1 Dehalococcoidales bacterium | reverse complement strand
GTTGCTTTACCCTTGCTGACTGTATGGTAACTGGTAAATGGGGCAATATCATCAATCCGGGGAGATTCCTCCTCAGTCGGCCTCAGAATAACTATCTTGTTGGGTATGAAGTGCCGGCGAACCTCAATAAATAACGTATATTAATTTACAATTATGTCGGAGAATTTGACTTCAAGAGTGGTTTCTAGCTCTTGACCGCACAGAGATATGCCATTTCCGATCGCCTGGTTCCTTTCCCCAACTCTACCAGGGGGCGCAGGTAGGACGTAAATCTCTCGGCTTCATCTTGCGTCAGGGCCTGATTCACCGCTTCTTCCAATGTAGGAACTCGAGGGTTGGGAGCAGTTCAACTACCTGTGCCGGAAATTCGTGTAAAGCAGGTTGCTTGATAACAAGCTCACTATTTATGGTAGCTCAGATACATGCATATTGCCCCGCAAGCTGCTACATTCAACGACTCTGCTTTCCCCCGGATTGTAGGTATCCTTAGTATATGATTGGATGCCTTCAGCACTGAGTCCGAAAGGCCGGATGCCTCGTTGCCCAGTGCCAACAGGAGCTTATTCTGGCTTTGGAGAACCGAAGGGTCCTCCGTGCCACCGACATCTGCGGCTAACAGGGAGTACCCATTTTGTTTCAGTTCCTCCACAAGTTCCATATAATGGGAGGTCCTTCTAAGCCATAAAGATAAGACTGTGCCGGCAGTTGACTGGACACATTTTGGAGACAGGGGGTCGGCGCAGTTTTCGGTCAGGATAACCCCGGAAAAATCAAAGGCTGCGGCAGTACGAATGAGAGTACCCACATTTCCCGGGTCTTGAACATCTTCAAGCAAAAGGATTTTAGGGCGGATGTTGTCCGGCAGTCGGCCAGAGTAGGTGTCCAGGGGTAGACGGACGACTGCAATGATTCCCTGAGGGGACTTTGTGGAGCTGATAGAGCCTAACTGGCTATCAGTGACAAGGCGGTTTGAGTATTTATTGTAAAAATCAGGTAGTCCCTCTGTGGATACAATTTCAATTATTGCATCCGGATTGCTGCCGATTATCTGTTTGATAGCCTTGTCCCCTTCAATGAGGAAGGCTCCGGATTCAAGCCGGCCCTTTCTGGTGGCCAGTTTCCTGTACCATTTGATGGGCTTTAACGCAATACTACTGTCATCAGGCATAAGAAACATAGTATCTTTATCTTCAATATACAACAGAGCTGAGATTAATGGTGGTTTTGGACCTCAAGTAGGGCTCTAGGCAGGTTTTAGATGCTTCAGGACCAGGTCAACTACCTGTGCCGGATATCTGGCGACATCCACGCCTACCTCGGTAAGAGCGGCTGTTTTGCTCTGAGGAGTACCCTTGCCATCACCCTGGATAATTGCCCCGGCGTGGCCCATTCGTTTCTCTTCGGGAGCATTGAGTCCGGTAATGTAGGCAACTACCGGTTTGGTTATCCAGCGGTCGATGAACTCGGCGGCTTTCTCCTCCTGAACACCCCCCACCTCACCTACTATTACTATCAGGTCAGTGTCAGGGTCTTTTTCAAAGAGTTTTAAGAGAGCGGGGATGTTGGTGAATACTACCGGATCGGCTCCGACGCCTACAACGGTACTCTGCCCGAAACCGCCGTTTGCCAGGTTGATGCTGATTTCATAGGAAAGGGTGCCGCTCCTGGAGATAACCCCGATACGTCCGGGGGTGAACATATTCGCCGGCATGATGCCCATCTTGGCTTCGCCAACGGTGATAATACCGGGACTGGTAGGGCCGATAATGTGTACCTCATGGCCGCTGGCATATTCCCGGATTTCCATAACATCATGTACCGGAATGTGCTCGGTAACAACAATAATAAGCCTGATACCGGCGTCTATAGTCTGCCGGGCAGCTTCCTTGACCGCCGGTGGCGGTACGAAAAATACGGAAGCCTCGGCGCCTTGCCTGGCTACAGCTTCGGCTACGGTATCATATACTGGAATGCCCTCTACTTCCTCACCGCCCTTACCCGGGGTTACTCCGGCAACAATATTGGTACCGTAGTCCAGCATCCACCTGGTCTGGACCCGGCCGGCCCGCCCCGTAATACCCTGGACCAGTACTTTTGTATCTTTGTTTAAGAGGATGCTCACCTTACCTCCTCAAGCAGGCTGGCAAGCTGCTCTATCCCTTTTTCCGTGGAGACATCAGTGACGACATGAACTCCATTTTGCCTGAAAATCTCCCAGGTTTCCTCCTGGTGATTTCCCAGAGCCTTCGCCACCACCGGTATGGTAACATTATGTTCCTGCATATAGCGGACAATTCCTTTGGCCCCTTCGTGGATAGGATTGATACCACCATAGACATTAATAAACAGTCCTCTTATTCCCTTCTTTTGTAAAACCAGGTCAGTTACCTTGTAGAGCAGGTCTTCCGTAATGGCCCCCCCTGTTTCCAGAAAGTTTGCCGGACGCATAGTCTGACTGATAATGTCCATAGTAGCCATTCCCAGACCGGCACCGCTGGCGATAATAGCAATATCACCGTCAAGTTCCAGGTAGGTGACACCTATCTCTCGCCCCTTCCGCTCCAGGGGGTTGGCGATACGGTCCTGCATACTCAGATTAAGGTCGGTGTGGCGGTAGAGGCTTGAATCGTCAATCTCCACCTTGGCGTCAAGAGCAAGGTAAGTACCTTCCTTTGTCCGGGCCAGTGGGTTGATTTCAGCGATGAGGGCATCGTAATTACGAAAAACCCGGTAGAGAGAACTGAGCACACCGGCCACCTCTGTCGCGTCCTTGCCTTTCAAACCTGCCTGGCGGCACATTTGTTTTGCTTCGCTGAGTTCCAGCCCCTTGGAGATTGAAACGGGCCTGGAGACGACTGTTTCGGCATGTTCCCGGGCGATATTGTTGATGGAGACGCCGCCTTCAGCGCTGAGAATTACCAGCGGGGTACCGTGGTAATCGTCTATGGTGATTCCCAGATAGAACTCACGGACTGCCTTTACACTCTGGGCTACCAGAATCCGGTGTACCGGCAATCCCCTGACTGATGAACCCAGAATTCGATGGCTGGCTTCCCGGACATCATCAAGTGATTCAGCTATCTCAACTCCCCCGGCCAGCCACCGGCCTCCCGTAAGCACCTGGGCTTTCAGGACAACGGGTAGACCGATATCCTGCGCCTTTTCGACTGCTTCCTCGGGGCTGGTTGCCAGTGCGGACTCGGGAGATGGTATAGCCTCCCGGCGAAGTAACTCAAGCCCTTCAAATTCGTATAATCTCATATCAGTTTCTTTTTTAGGGTACAATACTGATAACGCTTGAGTCAAATTGTACTGTTGTTTCGCTCAGCAAATATTTTACAAAAAGGCGGCATAAATGCTAAACTGATAATAGATCTTAAACTAGGGATTCAAAGTTATTATTCATTATTAAGGAGGCTGGGGAAGGAAGATGGCACTGAAAACACCCGCTCAATACTATGAATCGCTGAAGGAACTGCATCCGGTGGTATATATTCTGGGGGAGAGAGTTGAAAATGTTTATAAGCATCCCCTGTTAAAGCATATGGTCGCGGCGGTGGCTAAAACCTATGAAATGCATAATGACCCGGAAGGAAAGAAGCACCTGGTGGTTCACTCGGATCTGATAGATGAAGATGTCAGCCGTTTCATCTCATTCTACAAAAGTCCGGATGACCTTTTGGCCAAGGTCAGGATGTTAAAATATCTGGCTCAAAAAATTGGTGGCTGTTATATGAGGTGCACCGGTATGGATGCGATTAACGCCGTTGGCATTGAAACTTACAATTGCGACCAGAAACATGGCACTGAATACTGGCCGCGGCTTTTGGAGTTCATCGGGCATATCCAGAAAAATGACCTGGTTCTTTTCAGCGGAGTGACCGATGTCAAAGGCGACAGGGCGCTAAGGCCGTCCCAGCAACCCGACCCTGATATGTACCTGCATGTGATTGACCGCAACAAGGACGGCATTGTGGTGAAGGGGGCAAAAATACACCAGACAGGTTCTGCCTGCGCTCACTGGGGACTGGTGGTGCCCACCCGGGAAATGCGTGAAGCAGATAAAGACTACGCGGTGAGTTTTGTTTTTCCGACAGACACAGAGGGGGTTATTCATGTTTACGGTCGGGGGACGCTTGAATCCAGGTCACTTGAGGACTGTGACCTGGGTAATGCTGAGTTCGGTAAATTTGCCCCGATGGTTATCTTTAATGATGTTTTCATACCCTGGGATAAGGTTTTCCTGTGCGGCGAATATGAATACGCCGGTGATATGGTGAGGAACTTCGGCAACTACCACCGCCATTCGCATGGCGGCTGTAAGTGCGGTGTCGGAAATATCCTGATTGGGGCTGCTGCTACGGCTGCCGAATACAACGGCCTGAAAAATGTTTCCCACATTAACAATAAACTGGCCGAGATGCTCAAGGTTACCGAGGCAATTTATGGTTGCTCCATAGCTGCCTCCGTGGAATCCACAACAACACCGGCAGGTATCTTTCTTGTTGACCCGGTATTATCAAATACCTCCAAGCTGTATGAGGGTAAAGAAATGGCCGAAGTAATCCGGATGATGATTGAGATTGCCGGCGGTATGGTTGCTGACATCCCCTCGGATAAAGATTTTAACCACCCGGAGATTGGTCCGTTGCTCCATAAGTACCTCAAGGGAGAGGAAAGCGTATCAACGGAAAACAGGGTGCGTATTTTCAGGCTTATTGAAAAGCTTGCCTTTGAGAGCCGGGACATTGTCTCTAATATCCACGGCGCTGGCTCACCGGAGACGCACAAGATGACAATACTGCGCAATGCGAATATCGAGGCCAAGAAAAAGATGGCCAAGAAGCTGGCTGGAATCGATGAACCGCCAGCGGCAGACGGATAGAACCGACTGGCGACTTTTTAATCAGGCGGATAGTATAAACCGAGATAGAAGTATATTGCTATTCTTTCTCGTAGGTAACCGTTTCCCATTTCTTGAACCCCATTCTCTCCAGGAAGCCGGTAAGCCTGGCGTCTCCTTCTTTAATAATTGCCCGCATCGGGGCGCCGTGCTGCTGGCATTCTACCTGGAAAGCGTTTACCAGGGCCTGGCCTACATGCTTGCCCTGAGAACCGGGCAGAATACCTATCATATCAATCCAGCCGATTTTCGGATATCGGGCTGAGCGGGCTATGGTATGCATCAGGTCAAGGATAGACTGGTCACGAGCCTGTTCCGAGATGTTGCCGGCTATAAAGCCGACTACCTCACCAGCCAGTTCGGCAACAAAAATTACTCCTGGCCCGTATATTTCCCAGTATGTTTCAAAGGAAAACGGCCAGGTTGTTACACGCTCTTCACCGAACAGTAGCCTGTCTATCTGTTTCACTTTCATCAAATCATCATCAACCATCCTCCGGGTCTTAACATCTCCATTGCTGTTAGCCATTATTCCCTCCTTGTGTTGTTATAGTGGGTTATTCTACACTATTTGCCGGTAAATTGTAAACTGTGAGCTGTGGTTGAGTAGTTGTTTCCTTTAACCACTGTTATCTGGTTTCCGCTTCAGGTCTCCTGGCCGGTGGTTGTTGACCGGCCGGTCTTGACCTGGTTTCCAGCGGTTTGCAGATAATCTCGGTGATGTGAAGCTCGTGGAAGGCGGAGGTAGGAGCCGCTATAGCTACCACTGCTGTATCAGCACCCCGGCCGGTACCGGTTACGGCGATTACCTTTTCGCCGCTGGCAACACAGCCGCCGTTTACCGTCATCAGGATAATCTCGTGGCAGACCTTCATCCCCTGGCAGAAGGTCCGCAGAACGGTGGCTATCAGGCTGGGGGCTCTCTCCCCATAGAAGTTATCCGTGTGGAACAGCATGGTGCCAAAATAAACGCAGTGTCCCTTCTGCTCCAGCTCGGTAACCAGTTCCCGGGGAAATCGCTGGGTCTCACCGAAACCGTACTGATGAGGTACCACTACCAGCTTTATCCCTGTTCCCTCAAGGAGTTCGGCATACCGGCGAGCCGTATCCCCCCTTGTTGAGGCGAGGACAATTTTATTTATTCCTCGCGCCTTTGCCCGCTCAGTCGCCAGGCGGAGCGTTTCCTCGGTATTATCTTGACCTAATGTCTCAAAGTAGGTGATTTTCTCTTCCAAATTCATATACCGCCTTTCCTTCTGCTTAGGCTTTGCTTTAAAAGTAGCATCTTTCTGTCATTCTGAGCGTAGCGAAGAATCTCTACTATTCTCCCCTGAGCACAGATTCTTCGTCACTTCGTTCCTCAGAATGACATTTGAGGCAACGCCTTCTTCTTAGCCTGCAATCCGAGAGTAAGTTCAGCTATTCTAGCACAGAGACCTTCCAGATAACAATATTCACTCTTTGGCTGGGTCAAAATGAAAAAGGGAAGTCTGGGAACTTGCCTATTTTCCCTCAATATTGTATATTTAATTAAAAGAACAGGTAAGCGGGGGTGCCCGAGCGTAAGTAAGGGCCCAACTGGATTGCAAGTCGGTGAAAACCCGACACGGCCGCGCCGCTGTGACCCCGATGTAATCGGGGAAGTCAGAACGCCAGCCCCTAATTTCCCTACAGGTCTCCGCAGGGAGAGGTAGGATTTTTTATTAAGTCTTTATTCCCCTCTACTGCAGAGGGGAATTTTTATTTTATAAAATATTATTGGAGGTAAGGAGTGAGAAACAGATTATCAAGGATGGCAGGTTTTGGTCTGGTTTTGGTTTTCTTATTGGGTCTGGTAGCCGCCTGCGCGGCGCCTGCTGAGGAAGCAGAGTTCTCATTGGTTGAAATTACAGACCAGCTGGGCAGGACGGTCAAGCTGGAGGGAATCCCGGAGAGGATTATTTCCCTGGCTCCGAGTAACACCGAGATACTGTTTGCTCTGGGTTTAGGCGACAGGGTAGTAGCCGTTACAGACTATTGTGATTATCCGCCTGAGGCTAAGACTAAACCCAGTATCGGCAGTTACAGCACGCCGAATATCGAGGAAATAGTGGCCCTCTCTCCCGACCTGATATTAGCCACCTCAATCCACGAGGGCGAAATTATCCCCAAGCTTGAAAAGGCAGGTTTAACCGTTCTGGCACTGGACTCGCTGACGATTGATGAGGTATTGGCCGCTATTACTATGGTTGGGAAGGTTACGGGGAAGGGTGAAGAAGCCTCCCGGCTGACCGCCGAAATGAGGGATAGAATCAAGGCGGTGACTGACAAGACCAGAAACCTGGCCGAGTCTGAAAGGCCAAGAGTTTTTTACTCTGTCTGGCACGACCCGCTGATGTCAGCCGGCGCCGGCACATTCCAGGCTGACCTGATTCAAAAGGCCGGTGGCGCCAACATTGCTGGTGAGCTCACCGGCTGGGAGACTATTAGTCTGGAGATAGTTATTACGGCTAATCCCGAGGTAATGATTGTCGGCGCTATGACTGATGCCGACGCAGATGCGAATTTCCTGTTTATTACCAATGAGCCGAGGTTAGAAAACACCGATGCCCGCCGGAATAGCCTTGTTTATGCGGTAGATGCCAATGTGACCAGTCGCCCGGGGCCGCGGATAGTCGATGCCCTGGAGTGGTTCGCCGTACTGATTCACCCGGAGCTTTTTCAAGAGAAATAGCTAAATAACTGGCAGGTAGTCTGCCCACAGGAAATGGGAACAGTATTAAAATGTCTTCAAATCAACTTAAACCGCCTGTTATGGAGCAGTCCCTGCCGGTGCATCTGCCTCACTGGCGTCGCCGGTTATATCTTATTCTGGGGCTTTTGATGGCTGTCGTAGTGGTGATGGGGGTTGCTACCGCTATCGGCAGTGTTCGAATCTCTTTCCTGACCACATTTAATATCCTGCTCTCGCAATTGCCCCTGCTTGATATAACTCCCACCTGGCCGGGCACAACTGAGACCATCATCCTTGACATACGCTTACCCAGGGTTATCCTGGCCGGGCTGGTCGGGGCTGCCCTGGCTATAGCCGGAGCTACCTACCAGGGGCTGTTCCGTAATCCGCTGGCTGACCCCTACCTTATCGGGGTGGCCCAGGGGGCGGCCCTAGGTGCCGTCATCGGTTTCTTGCTGCCCTTTAACTGGCAGGGAATGGGCTTTGGGCTTATTCCCTTGCTGGCTTTCAGCGGGGCGTTGTTCAGCGTTGCCGTTGTCTACCTGCTGGCCCGGGTGGGTGGTGCCCTACCGGTAACTACCCTTATCCTGGCCGGTGTGGCCCTGGGAGCCCTCTGGGGGTCAGTAGTTTCTTACCTGATTATTACCAGCGGGGAGGTCATGCATGGCATTATCTTCTGGCTGATGGGTAGCTTCTCCTTGAGCGACTGGTCAGAGGTAAAGGTTGTTCTCCCCTATGTGGTGGTGGGGACAGGCGTTATCTTACTTTACAGTCGCTCTCTTAATGTTATGCAGCTTGATGAGGAACAGGCCCAGCAGTTGGGTATCAATGTAGAAAGGGTTAAGCTTATTCTTCTTACCGCCGCTACCCTGATTACTGCTGCTGCCGTCTCCTTCGTGGGTATCATCGGATTTGTCGGCATTATCATTCCTCATATCGTCCGCTTGCTCTGGGGGCCGGACCACCGCTCTCTGTTACCCCTGTCCGTGCTGACCGGCGCCATCTTCCTGGTAATTGCCGACCTTATAGCCCGCACCATTCTGGCGCCGATGGAGATACCTGTAGGCATAATTACGGCTGTCTGCGGAGTGCCTTTCTTTCTTTACCTGTTAAGGCGCAAGAGAAGAGCCGTCTTCTTCTAAGGATGTAAAAATGATTAAACTGGAAATTGAAAACCTTGTCCTGGGCTATGGTCATACTGAGGTAATAAAAGACCTGACCTTCCGGGTAAACCCGGGAGAGATGGTAGGGCTTATCGGGCCAAACGGCTCCGGCAAGTCAACCATTATCAAGGCGATGAGCAATGTCATCCGCCCTTTTTCAGGCAGTGTGCTCCTTGACGGCAGAAATGTTGCCAAGATTCCCCGGACGGAATTAGCCCGACTGGTAGGCGTAGTTCCCCAGATACCCCTGTTACCCAGCGCCTTTT
>JAZFUA010000152.1:0-4001 GCA_036446975.1 Dehalococcoidales bacterium | reverse complement strand
GCGCCAGCCTTATATCCACCCCAATGATGATTTCTTCCAAGCTGGAGAACTGTACCGCCGGGTGATGACCGGCGAAGACAAAGAACACCTCATCGGCAACATCACGACGCACCTCTGTAATGCCCTTAAACGCATTCAGCTACGCCAGGCGGCCATTTTCTACAAGGCCGATAACGAATACGGGGCTCGTGTTGCTGAAGGATTGAAGTTAGATGTGAAAAAGGTAAAACAACTGGCGGAGATGTCCCAAGAAGAGAGAGCGTAAGCCACGGCGTAATAATATTTGAGTAATCACGATATTTTTTGCTGCGATAATTTAACAGTCATATTTTAAAACCATTCCTTTTTACGACTGCACAAAATGACGGATTGTTAAAGCCGATTTTGAATCCACGCAAACATCCCAATATCTCCGCTGTTGGTCTACTTTTCAATACTTTAGATTAATTACACTAAATGGTAGTTTTACTTTAAAGTATAGTTATATTTACATGTTGAAAATATATGAATTCTATGGCAAAATCCAATTTACTGGGAGGTGACGCTATGGCAGTTGATTTTAATATTATGGTTGGTGGGGAGGCGGGCCAAGGGGTGCAGTCAGTGGGCATCATACTGGCTAGGACGCTGTCACAGGGTGGTCTTCACGTTTTTGCCGACCAGGACTATGAAAGCAGGGTTAGAGGTGGGCATAACTTTTTCCGGGTCAGGGTAAGCGATAACAAGGTACTGGCTTTGTCAGAGAAGCTGGATGTTCTTGTAGCACTAAACAAAGAGACGATAGCTCTTCACAATGAAGAACTTAAAACTAACGGGGTAATTATCTTTGATGAGGAGGAAACTAAATTCGAGGCTACAGGAGATAAATACTTCAGTGTACCGTTGGGGAGGCTGGCTGAAGATACAGTTCAAAACAAGCTCATGACAAATACCGTGGCTGTTGGTGCGGTCATTGGGCTTACCGGTTACGATTTTAGCCGCCTATCGGTAGTGTTGGAAAGAGAATTTGCCCGGCATGGTGAGAAAATTACCAGGGATAATGTTGTTGCTGCCAAAGCTGGCTTTGACTTCGCCCGGACACACAGCAAATGGAAACCAGGGCAAAGAATCCGGCCAAAATCGGGAGGCAACCGGAAAATATTACTTAATGGTAATGAGGCACTGGCTCTGGGAGCCATGGTTGGCGGTTGTAAGTTTATCGCCGGTTACCCCATGACGCCGGCCAGTTCCATCCTGGAGTATATGGCGGATAAGGGCCGGGAGTACGGCGTCGTGGCCGTGCATGTTGAGGATGAGATAGCCGCCATAAACATGGCGGTCGGGGCAGCCTATACGGGAGTCAGAGCTATGGTCGCTACTTCAGGAGGCGGATTCTGCCTCATGGTTGAGGGGTTGGCGCTGGCGGGTATGACCGAAACTCCGATCGTGGCAGTTCTGGGGCAACGGCCCGGCCCAGCTACCGGCCTGCCTACTAGAACAGAGCAGGGAGAACTCTGGTTTGCCCTTCATGCCGGACACGGTGAATTTCCCCGGACCGTCATGGCACCCGCCACCGCCGAGGAGGTTTTCCACTGCATTATAAAAGCGTTCAATTTGGCAGAGAAGTATCAAACTCCGGTGATTGTCCTTACTGACCATCATCTGGCCACTTCATACGCCACTGTCGACAGGTTTGACCTGAAGCAAGTGAAAATAGATAGGGGTGAGCTTCTGTCCGATGATGAAGCCAATAGAATAACCGATTATAAGCGGCATCTGGTTACCGATTCCGGTATATCGCCCCGTGCCTTCCCCGGTCAGGGAAAAGCGCTGGTGGTAACTGATTCTGATGAGCACGATGAAGCTGGACATATGATAGAGGACGCCGAGACCCGTAACCAACAGAACCTGAAGCGACTACGCAAGAACAATGGCCTCAAGGACGATATTATGAATCCGAAATTCCACCAGGAGCCCGATGCGGAGTTGACATTGATTGGCTGGGGCAGCACTTATGGTGCTGTAAAGGAAGCGGCTGATTTGCTCAAAAAGTACGGCACGGCGGTTAATACGCTCAACCTTAGTGAAATATGGCCGTTTCCTACCGAATTAATCGTTTCGGTACTAAGCAGCGGTAGTAGAAGCGTTGTTATTGAGGGCAATGCCACGGCACAACTGGCGGGTTTAATCAGGCGCGAGACAGGGTATGAGACAGGTAACACAATTCTTAAGTTTGATGGCCGCCCCTTTTCTCCCGAAGAAATAGTTGGTCGTTTGCAGAAGGAGGTGCTCTAGATATGGTGACGATGAAGGACTATGGTAATTCAGTATCTATTGCCTGGTGCCCGGGCTGTGGTAACTTTGCCATCCTCCAAGCCCTGAGAAAAACTCTGGTCGATATTGGGCTGGAGCCTCACCAGGTACTCTTCGTATCTGGTATTGGGCAGGCACCCAAGTTGCCTCATTACACACACGGTAATGTCTTCAACGGTCTTCACGGGCGTAGCCTCCCTGCCGCCACCGGTGCCAGGCTTGCCAATCATGAGCTCGTCGTTATCGGCATTGATGGCGATGGCGGAGCCTATGGTGAAGGCGTCGGCCACTTGCTGGCCACTATGCGACGCAATATCAATATGACCTATATGGTGCATAATAATCAGGTATACGGGCTGACCAAGGGGCAGGCATCGCCTACTAGTGATCTAGGCTTTGTCACCAGGACGACGCCGCTGGGAGCCAGCCAGCCTCTCAACCCACTAGCGGTGGCGCTGGCTTCTGATGTAAGCTTTCTTGCCAGGGGCTTTGCCGGTGATATTGAGCACCTGTCCGGGCTTTTAAGGATGGGGATAGAGCACCACGGCTTTGCCCTTATCGATATCCTCCAGCCCTGTGTATCATTCAATCACAGAAACACCTTCAAGTGGTATCGAGAAAGGGTCTATAAGCTGGAAGACGAAAGTTATGATCCGGGTGATAAAATGGCCGCCCTGGCCAAGGCGCAGGAATGGGGCGATCGGATACCTATCGGGCTCATTTACAGGAATGAAAGGCCAGTTTATGAAGAGCAGCTTCCGGCTCTGAAAAAGATGACGCTTGTTAAACAGAACATCGACCCATTGCAATTTGAAGCATTGCTTGATGAGTTTGAATAGGCGAATAGAGCTAAGGCTAGTGAAGTGAGTTAATAATCACTTGTTTTGTTGCCTGCATAAAAACCCTTCTTTTTTTCAGTCTTGACGGTCAGCTGGCAGGGTAGTATCATAATGACACCAGTTGAAATGGTGAATCCCAAGTTTTAAATAGGAGGAACTAAAATGAACTTTATTGTCACTCATACTCATACCCCGGAGCAATGCCCTAGCGGAAGCCCAGAGATGATGAAGGTACTTCGAGAGGTCTGTCCGTCTACAGAATTCGCTGAGAAGTGTGGCGTAAAGGTACTCTCCAGCTGGGTAGCAGTACCGGAACACGTCATGTACTTTGTCTTGGAGGCAGATAGCTACGACTCGGTGGTGAAATACTTTCAGCCTATAATGAGAATTGGAACGGCAAAAGTAACACCCGTGCTTGATTATGCTAAGGCTGTAGGTCTTGTTGGACAGTAGCCTCTAACGAGCTCTTCGTAGACGATAATTGTGATAATCAGTCTGACAATTTTTTACGTCAAGCCCAGAGTTTTGCGGGAAGCCCTGGTGACCTTGTATCTCAAACTAGTCGAGTTATGATGTTAGTGGTTCATTCAGTTGCTCTTCTTTAGGTGCCTTGGTTCTCGGGTTCATCTCAGGCATGGCTTGTAATTCCACTTGAGAATCAATTAGAATGCCCCCAAGCGAATTCGAATCGCTGTTACCGGCTTGAAAGGCCAGTGTCCTAGGCCACTAGACGATGGGGGCGCGCCGAATAAAGTATAACAAAGACACAGACAGCAGGCAAACTGCTCTTATCTATCAACCCCATCCACTTTGTTCCCTTTGATAACGACCTGCATAAAAATGCTATTGGTTACATCACCTCACCAATCA
>JAZFUA010000151.1:0-4370 GCA_036446975.1 Dehalococcoidales bacterium | reverse complement strand
TCCGGTCTCTGGCTAACGAGGCGGCGTCAGCCTTACTCGCAAAAGCTCTCTTGCCTGAGACGGTGAAGGTAATAAAAACTTGAAAAACAATATGTCAGGTTCATCGTTACTATTATACACCAACCGGGCGGTTTTAGAAAGGAGGACTCAGCCAGCAGATTCTATCAATGACCTGATCTAGGAAAAAGAGCCCGGTAATAACGTCAGAAAAAATAGAGAGGGGGCATTATACAGTATTAAGTTTAAGTTCTGACATTAAGCAGCTTTTTGAAAAGAGTAGCCGACCCCGGGTTCGGTTATGATGTACCGGGGCAGAGAAGGGCTTGGCTCTATTTTCTGGCGCAGGTGTGAAATGTAGATACGCACATAGTCCAGGTCATCTGTATATTCCCAGCCCCACACCTTTTCCAGCAGTTCTTTATGGGTAAGAATACGGCCGGCATTTTCTACCAGGAGGGCAAAGAGACGGAACTCCCTGGGGGTAAGTTTCATCCGCTCTCCTGCCACCATAATCTTCCGCTGGGTGATATCCACGGTGAGGAAATCATCAGCGTAACTAACCTCCCGCTTCACTTCGCTTGAGGAGGATAGTTCAATACGGCGCAATACTGCCCGAACCCTGGCTACCAGCTCCCGGTTCCCCACCGGTTTAAAGAGGTACTCATCGGCTCCATAGTCAAGCCCGCGCACTATGTCTTCCTCGGCTTTCTGCTTTCCGGTAAGCATGATGATGGGTATATCGGTAATTTCACGGATACGCTGGCAGGTCTGCCACCCATCCATACCGGGCATAGCCACATCCAGAAGCACTATATCCGGCTTCTCGTCAAACAGCAGCCTTAGACCCTCTTGCCCGCTGCCAGCCCTGAGTACCTCGAATCCCTTATGGCTCAGGACCCGGTCAACCAGTCCAAGAAAGATGGCATCATTATCAATTGTGAGTATTTTCTTGGTCACGATTATCTCCCTCAAGACCGATGGGTTCTCCCTGCCTCTGTAATAGCATTTCAGCAATCATTGCCCGTAAATCCCGGGGGCTGAAAGGCTTTGACAGGTAAGCATTACAGCCGGACTCAATTACTCTCTCCCTGTCACCCGTCATAGCATAGGCGGTCATACCGATAATAAGGGTATGGCAAAAGGCCGGTATTTCCCTTAGCTTCCTGGTTACCTCAAGCCCGTCCATTTTGGGAAGCTGTATGTCCATCAGGATGAGAGACGGCAGTTCTTTCACCGCTGTTTCCAGGGCTTCTTTCCCATCAATTGCCTTGAGCAGGATATATCCCTGATTTCTGAGAGTCATTTCAATGACTAACATGTTCTGGGGATTATCTTCCACAATCAGTATTTTATCCATCATTGATTGTTTCTTTCTTCCGGGTCTGTGTGCCGCTTATTAGCCAGCGGCAGGGTAAAGATAAAGTGACTCCCCTTTCCATATTCACTATTTACCCAGATTCGCCCACCATCCCTTTCAACAATTTGTTTCACCACTGCCAGACCCAATCCGGTTCCACCCCTCTCTCTAACTAGAGGACTGTCCAGTCGGGAAAATGGTTCAAATATCTTTTCCTGGTCCTCTTTCTTGATGCCGGTACCATTGTCAATTACGCTAACCTGGCACCAATCACCCCGGGCAACCGCATTAATCTCCAGCCTGCTGCCATCCGGAGAAAATTTGGAGGCGTTGTCCACTAAATTAAGCAGCACCTGGGACAATTTACTTTCGTCAGCGTAAACAAGCATCAACTCGTCCTCTATCCCAACATCAAGGCGTTGCTGCCTGGAGGCCAGTATCGGCATCATAATTCTGGCTAAAGAGACTACCACCTCATTCAGTAGCACATTTTCCAGCTTGAGGTCCATCTTCCCTGATTCTATTTTAGAGAGGTCGAGGACATCGTTAATCAGATCCAGCAGGTGCCGGCTGCTGGTCAGGACATCCCTGAGACACTGCCCCTGCTCGCTATTAATCTTCCCCGGAATCCCGTCCAGCATCAATTCAGAAAAGCCGATAATTGCATTAAGCGGGGTACGTAGCTCGTGGGACATATTAGCCAGGAATTCGGATTTCAGTCGGTTTGCCCTCTCCACTTCCCCTGCCCTCTCAATAAGCTCCTGCCGCTGAATCATAAGTTCCTCGGTCAGCGACTGGAGTTCCTCGTTCCTGACATCCAGGCGCATATTCTTCTCCTCTATTTCCTGCTCCATCCGCTTGCGTTCGGTGATATGCATAAAGTTACCCAGGGTAGCCCGCTTCCCGTTATAGCGAATTGAGGTAACCGTCTCAAGAGCCCACATAATCTCCCCATCCTTGTTAATAGCCCTGAACTCATAAGGAGAACGGCGGCTTCCTTTTAACATTTGCACCGCATTTTCCCGGGCTTGCCTCCTGTCCTCAGGATAGACCAGCTCGTAAGGAGCCATATCCAACAGTTCATCTTCGCTATAGCCGGTGTATTCCTGGAACTGGGGATTAACAAACTGAAACTTACCTTCCTGGAAAAGATATACGCCCACCGGTGAGCTTTCCGCCAGAGTCATATAAAGCTCCTCGGCCTGCTTGCGCCCGGTAATTTCGCTCTGCAATCCTTCATTAGCTTCAAGCAATAGCTTGTTAGCACGTTGTAAACTCTCGACAAGCCTGTTGTTTTCCAGCGAGAGTCTCTGCTGCTTAAGGGCGTTGGCAATGGTGGTCTTCATCTCATCCGGGTTGACAGGCTTAACAAAATAGGCGTAGGCGCCCTGATTTACAGCCCCCACCGCTGTCTCCAGGCTGGCATAGCCAGTCATCATAATCACCGCCGCTTCAGGGTTTATTTCCTTAGCCAGCTCCAGTATCTCCAGCCCACTAACATCGGGCAGTCTGATATCGCAAATAACCACATTAAAGGGCCTTTCCCGTATCATCTGCAGGGCTTCGGTTCCTTTTTCCAGCCCAATAACCTCATAGCCGGCATCCTCCAGAATGCCGCATAAGGTCGTCTTTATGCCACTCTCATCATCTACTACAATAATAGTCGTATCCATTACTTCATTCTTTCTCTTCTCCGGTTATTACCTCTATCAGCCCTATCACTTTCTCAATGTCAAAAGGCTTGTGTAAACAGGTATAAGCCCCCTCACTTACCGCCCTTTTTATCAAATCCTCTACAGAATAGCCGGTCATCATAATCACCACCGCTTTGGGGTCTATCTTCTTGATTTCCTCGAAGGTTTCAACCCCGTTTATTCCCGGCATCTTTATATCCATAAAGATGGCATCAAAGTGGGTCTCCTTTATCGCCTCAATGGCTTGATATCCATCCTCTGCCATAACTACATTGTGCCCTTCGTCCTCCAGTATCCCTCCCAGGGTCAGGCGCAGGCTCTCAAGGTCATCAACTACCAGAATATTGGTCTTTTCCATCATCTGCTCCTCACCCGTCCCTTCTTTACCGGTAAAGGCAATTTTAGGGTAAAGACGGTTCCCTGCCCCACTTCACTCTCTACTTCGATGTGCCCCTGATGTCTCTCAATAATCGCCTTGCATACTGCCAACCCCAATCCGATTCCTTTGGCCTTGGTGGTAAACAGGGGGTCAAAGATTTTACCCAAAGTTTCCCCGGGTATACCCTGTCCCGTATCAGCAATCTTCACCTCAAGGAATCCATCTTTCTGCCCGGCAGCCACTGTTAGCCGGCCCCCTTCGGGCATAGACTGTACCCCATTAGTAAGCAGGTTCATTAACACCTGACGAATCTGGTCCTTGTCTACCTCAACCTCAGGCAGGTCGGTATCCAGTTTTTTATCCAGCTCAATGTTCTCTGGAATGGGTATATGTGAAATGGCATCCTCAATCACTCTCTCTATGTGGGTCAGCCAGGCGGATGGCTTACCGACACGGGAAAACCCCAGCAGGTCATTGATGATTTTTTCGGACGAGTTTATCTCCCCATCCACAATATCAAGGAACTCCATCACCCGTGGTTCTTGCTCTCCCAGTTCGCTCTTTGCCACCTTCCTTCTCACGTAGTAAACAGCGTTTTTAATCGCCCCCAGCGGATTTCTGAGTTCGTGCCCCACTCCTCCAGCCAGCTCACCGATGGCTGCCAGCTTCTCCGAACGGACCAGCTGCTCCTGTGTCTCTCTAAGCTCCTCATTGGAGGTTCTAAGTTCCTCATTCATGGCTTCCAGTTCCCGGTTCTTTTCCTCGATTTCGTTCCTGGACTTTTGCAAGCTCTCCGTTATCTGATTAAAAGAAACGGCCAGCCCGCCAAGCTCGTCTTTGGACGTCACTTCCGCCCTCTGGGACAGGTCTCCGGCAGCGATTTGCCTGGTAACCTCAAACAACCTACTGATCGGTCTGGTAATAGAGCGAGTGAGAATTA
>JAZFUA010000150.1:0-7267 GCA_036446975.1 Dehalococcoidales bacterium | reverse complement strand
TCGTCAAGCCAGTATTTCCTGTAAAACAGGGTATAGATGGGCTTGAAGATGCTGCCGATTCGCTCTGCTGAGATTGATTTCCGGCTGTACATCGCCCAGGCGAGGAAAATGCCCAGTACGGCCAGTATCAGTGAGATCCAGGGCACTGACTGTGTGAAAACTCCGAAGAAACCGGGGGCGTGAGGGTGGGCTTCTCCCATGAATTTGGCGAACCCCCCCCCGGTATTCCAGAACCCGGAAACAACCGCCAGTCCGGCCAGCACTACCATCGGGGCAACCATGATTTTTGGCGACTCGTGGGGTTGTCCCTGAGTCTCGGGAGCGCCGCCCCGGTATTCCCCGTGGAAGGTCAGATAAACTACCCTGAACATATAGAAAGCGGTCATAAATACTGTTATCAACGCCAGGACACCCAGCAGAGGCTGCTCTGCCAGGGCGATGGCCACAATCTCATCCTTACTCCAGAAGCCGGCCAGCGGCCAGATTCCAGCCAAGCTCAGCGAACCGATAAGAAAGGTAATATATGTCCAGGGCATCTTCTTGCGCAGGCCCCCCATCAGTCGCATATCAAAGGTGCCGGTAGCGTGGTTGACGCTGCCTGAGCCGAGGAACAGCAGGGCCTTAAAGAAGGCGTGATTAAAGAGGTGAAAAATACCGATGGCCGTGGCCGCTTTGGCTGCCTCCAGGGTAGCCTCACCCCCTTGGGCAATAGCCATTCCGGCGGCGCCCAGTCCCAGCATCATATAGCCGAGCTGGCTGATGGTGGAGTAAGCCAGAACCCTCTTGATGTCAGTCGCCACCAGCCCCATAGAAGCGGCAAAGATAGCTGTAATGCCGCCGATGACGGCTACCGTGGTTGTTGCCTCTATGGATTGGGCGAAGAGGGGGAAGGTGCGGGCGACCAGAAAGACGCCGGCAGAGACCATTGTAGCGGAGTGAATCAGGGCGCTGACCGGTGTCGGGCCCTCCATAGCGTCCGGCAGCCAGATATGGAAGGGGAACTGGGCCGACTTGCCCACGGCTCCGGCAAAGATACCGATAGCCGCCCAGGTAAGAACCGCACCGGTCAGGAGACCGGCTACCGCCAGTTCGTGGAGTTCGGCAATATCAAATGTGCCGGTATTGGCATATAACAGCAGGATAGCCACCAGGAAACCAAAATCGCCAAAACGGGTAACTATAAAAGCTTTTTTGGCAGCGTTGGCTGCCGAAGGCCGATGGAACCAGAAACCGATAAGCAGGTAGGAGCACAAACCAACCAGTTCCCAGGAAACAAAGACCATCAGCAGGCTATCAAAAAGGACCACACCCAGCATCGAGGCGGTGAACAGTGACATCCAGGCGTAGTAGCGCGTATAGGTGCCGTCGTCGTGTTCGATATAGTGACCCATATAACCCAGGGAATATATCTGCACCATCAGGCTGACCAGGGTAACCACCACCACCATCACTGCCGTCAGAGAGTCCACCATCAGTCCCAGGCTTATATTGAGGGTACCGATGGTAAGCCAGTTGATATTTGGCATTGCCAGCTGGTGGTTGGATGCCGCCATCACTGCCGAGAGAGTAAAGACGGAAATCAGCAGTGAACCGCCGATAGCCGCAATGGTGATATAACCGGCGACTTTTGACTCCTTATTTACCAGCGGCCTGATAAAAACGGAGATAATGATAAAGGAGAAGACCGGCAGCAGGAATATCCACCAGATTAATTGATTCGGCATTATAGTTTCTTCAGCACCTCTTCAATAACTTGTTGTTTGTCCTCCGGCACCAGGATTCGATAGGCGGCAAGTTCCTGGCCCATCGGCTCTCCTGAAGCCGTCAGCAGACGGGTGGGTATCCCTTCACCCTCGAAGAGTTCCTTCCACATCTCGGCCATCATCAGGTTTTTAGCTTGTTTAATCTCTACCCACATTCTATAAAATCCTGTCTCTTCGTATCCCCTTACCCCTTAAGAAAATCAATATCGGTAGTTTCAATAGTTTCCCGGTTACGGTAAATGGATATAATAATCGCTAGCCCCACAGCGGCTTCGGCGGCGGCCACCACTATAATGAAAATGGCGAAAACCTGCCCCGTCAGCATTGTGGGCGTAATATACCGGGAGAAGGCTACCATCGTGATGTTTACGGCATTGAGCATAATCTCAATAGACATCAGGACAATTATGGCATTGCGTTTGGCCAGTGCTCCATAGAGCCCGATGGAGAACAGGACTGCCGATAATATTAAATAATGCTCCAGGCCTATATTAGTCATTATCCGTAAACCCTTTAGTTTTTATAACCCTATCCCCTGTATCCCTTTCCCCTTAGCAAGAGGAAGGGGAGTAGTTTTCCTGAGAGGGACGAAGTCCCTCTCAAACTCCCTGTAGTTTCAGACTCTTCTCGTCTCTGACTCTTGTTTATGTTATTTCTCCCTGACTAAAACAATGGCTCCCAGTATTGCCACCAGCAGTAGAGTGCCGGCTATTTCCAGGGCCAGGATAAAGCCGCCTTCACCAAGTAGCTTGCCCGCCAGGAGTGAAGTAGTCGGCCCGATTGGTGGGTGGGCTGATATCGCCCACGGGCTGTTGACCAGGGCAAAAATGATTACTCCTGCGAATACAGTTGCCAGTATAAAAGCCGGAATTCGTAACTTGTTGGAAGGACTGCCATACTGGACATCCCTGGTTAGCATGATGGCCAGGATAATTACCACCGATATACCGCCGACATAAATCAATACCTGTACGGCTGCCAGAAAATCGGCATAGAGGGTCACATATATTCCGGCTACCGTCAGAAAACACAAGACCAGTGTCAGGGCAGCCCGGAAAACATTTCGTATCAGAACCACCGCCAGAGCTGCCGTTATGCCAACTACGGCTAATACCCAGAATGCGATATCCAGTCCCATTACCTTTTCTCCGTAACCTTTTCAATTAATAGCGTCTGGCGGGGTAATGTAGCGGCGATTTCAGGATAGTAATAGCCGCTGGGTTGTTTTACCCCCGATTCCAGTCTCATATCTTCTTTATCCTGTATCAGCTCATGGCGGCGGTATTTTGCCCGCTCGTAAGCGTAACCCATAAACAGGGCTCCGTAGGGACAAGCCTCAACGCACAGGGCGCACTGAATACAGTAGCCGGTGTCCACCCGGTAAGTTTCAACGGCGTATTTATTATCTACCAGTTCAGCAGCGGTGACAATATTAATGGCGCCCTGGGGGCAGGTCTTGGCGCAGGTAGCGCAGCCGGTGCACCTTTGTTCACTCCAGACCAGTTCATTACCCCGGATACGGCGTGAGGTATTCAGCCGCTGTTCCGGGTACTGAGATACTGTCGGATGACGGAACATATGTCTTATGGTTACCGACATACCTTTTATAATGCCGAATCCGTAGCGTTCAAACTTCAACTCTACCCCATCCTAATTTAAAAGATTTAGACCACAGCAGTATCAGTACTACTGTTAGTGTAAAATTAACCGGTATCATTATCCATAATGAATCCTCGGGTAAGGCTAATACCTGTATTGCGGTGATAATCAGGTTTATCAGGGCCAGGGGGAGCAGGAATTTCCAGGCAAGAGCCATTAGCTGGTCAACCCTGACCCTGGGTAGCGTGGCCCGTGTCCAGACCATCAGGAAGAATACGGAAAAGACCTTGAGCAAAAACCAGATACCGGCGGGTAAGACCGGCCCGCGCCAGCCGCCCAGAAAGATAGTGGTAATTATTGCCGAGATGGCCAGGGCTTCGGCGTATTCTACCAGATAAAACAAGGCGAACTTCATTCCGGAGTACTCGGTATGGAAACCGGCAACCAGTTCGGAATCGGCTTCCATCAGGTCAAAAGGACTCCGATTTATTTCGGCGCAGCCGGCCATAAAGAAAATCAGAAAGCCCAGCGGTTGTAATAGAATAAAAGGAATATTCTGAGCCTCGACAATCTGGTGCAGGGATAACGACCCGGCTAGCAGCACCACACTGGCAACAGCCAGCACCAGCGGCATTTCATAGCTGACCACCGCGGCTACGTTACGCATTGCCCCCAGCAAGGAATACTTGTTACTCGAGCTCCACCCCGCCATAAAGACTCCCACCGTTGAAACCGAACTGACGGCAATTACATAAAGGATACCGATATCCAGATCGACCAGCAAAGCCCCGCTCCCGAATGGCACTACGGCAAATATCATCAGTGCCGGAGCAAAGGCAACCACCGGCGCCAGCCAGTGCACCAGCTTATCCGCGTTGGTGGGGACAATGTCTTCTTTAAGCAACACCTTTAAGGCATCGGCTACCGGTTGGAATATTCCCTGGGGACCGGTGCGGTTAGGGCCGAGGCGTTGTTGCATCCGCCCCATCCCTCTCCGCTCAACATAGATAAAAGCCATCACTATAAGCAGGACGCTGTTAATAATAACGGCAGTGAATATCAGCCAGTGCCACCAGAACCCGCCCGGCCAGTCAGGGGGCAGGATTTGCAGGTTGCCCAGGCTATTTATAGCGGTATCAACTATTGTCACTATCTGTCAACCTCGCCCATGGTAATATCGATGCTGCCGAAAATAAGTATCAGGTCGGCTATTTTCCAGCCGATCACCATATCACGGAGAGCCGTCAGGTTTATCAGGCTCGGGGGTCGGATGTGGCAGCGGTAGGGAGCAATCGAATTATCCGAGACCAGGTAAAAACCAAGCTCGCCCTTGGGAGCCTCGATATGGGTGTAAACTTCTCCGGCCGGAGGACGAATCAGATGAGGCACATCAGCCTTTACCGGCCCCGATGGTATTTGCTCCACTGCCTGCCGGATGATACTCAGACTCTGCCGTATCTCCTCGATTCTTACCCGGTACCGGTCGTAGCAATCGCCGGCGCTGCCGGTGGGAATGTCAAAGTCAAAGCGGTCGTAAATAGAGTACGGGTCGGCCTTACGCAGGTCCCATTTTACTCCGCTGGCACGGAGCACCGGACCGCTGATGGAACAATTGATAGCCTGCTCTTTGGTCAGGATACCCACTCCTTTGGATCGGGCCAGCAGTATCTCATTATCCTTGCTAAGCAGCTCATACTCATTAATATAGTGAGGCATTTTATTAATAAATCTGTTCAGAGCCGGCAGGAATTCTTCGGGAATATCCTGGCTGACGCCCCCAATCCGCATATAGTTGTAGGTAAGGCGCTGTCCGCTGACCATTTCAAAAAGGTCCAGGATTTTCTCTCTTTCCCGGAACATATACAGGAAGAGGGTGAAGAAAGCGCCGCAGTCATTTAAAAAGGCGCCAATGGACACAAGGAAGGAAGCGATGCGCTGCAATTCAGCTATAATAACCCTCAGGTATTCGGCCCTTTCAGGGACTTTTATCCCGGCCAGTTTTTCCACCGCCAGAACATAACCAAACTCATTACTCATTGAGGCGATGTAGTCCAGACGGTCGGTCAGCGGGATAATCCCGGTGTAGGTGCGCTCCTCGGCCAGCTTCTCAATGCCCCGGTGCAGGTAACCAAAAATCGGCTCTATATCAACGACTACTTCACCGTCAAGAGTCACTCTCATCCGGTAAACCCCGTGAGTACTCGGGTGTACCGGACCCATATTGAGAACAAAAGGCTCGGTTTTTATTGCCATATTCTTGTTCTATTCTCCCTGTTGACCAGTTACTATCACCGGTTCTTAGCCGGAGAAACCACCTTTGTTTTTACAAAAAATCCTTGCGCAAGGGATGCCCCTGAAAACCATCATAGAGCAGGATACGTTTCAAATTGGGATGGCCTTCAAATCTGATACCCATCAGGTCATAGACCTCCCGCTCCTGAAAATCGGCTCCCTGGTATAAACTGACTATTGAAGGAACCACCGCGTTCTCCCGGTCATCACAGCCTGTTTTTATCCTCAGGCTGTGGTTGTGCTCCAGGGAGGTTAGCTGATACACAACCTCAAAGTAGTCAAAATAATCGGTAGCCGTGATACTGTTAAGGTATTCGAAGGTAAAATCCGGGGCAGTCTTAAGAAAAGAGACAATCTCAAACAAATTCTCACTCTTTACCGAAAGATCGTCTTTGTTTGACTTAAGAATACTGGCCGGGAATTGTTCCTCCAGTTTGGCGGCAACTTCTTCACCTGAAAGGGCTACTGTCATCCCTTATTTAACCTTTCTGCGCCAGTGATTTTTTGGCTATCTTTTTTTGCAGCATCTGAATGCCGTAAATCAGGGCTTCGGGGCGGGGCGGGCAACCTGGTACATAGACATCAACCGGAATTAGGTGGTTATACCCGGGCACTACATTATAGGATGATTTAAATATTCCTCCGCTGGCAGCGCATGCCCCCATGGCAATTACCCATTTTGGCTCGGCCATCTGGTTATATATCCGCAGGACATTGGGCGCCATCTTCCAGGTCAGTGTCCCGGCTGTAATCATCAGGTCCGCCTGGCGGGGTGAAGCCCGCAGGATTTCCATGCCAAAACGAGCCAGGTCGAAGCGGGGACCGTTAGCGGCGATAAACTCAAAAGCGCAGCAGGCCGGGAAGCAAATCGCCGTCCAGAGTGATGAACGCTGCCCCCAGTTTATCAGGGCATCTACCGTAGTCAGCATCATATTCTTCGATTGTTCCTGCTCCAGCCACTGGTCGGGGTCGGGAATTATCCCCCCGCTGTTTGCCTTCAATTCCTCAATAATCTGACCCTCTTCCCGGTCAAGCTCCCTGTCGGAATAGATGTAATCCGGATTTCTGCTTATTTCCATTCCAGGACCTTCTTCCGCCAGGCATAGATATACCCGACAACAACAATGAATAGTAAAATAAGTATCCCGATTAGACCGCTATAGCCCAGTTCTTTGAGGGCTACTGCCCAGGGATACAGGAAAACAACCAGTACATCAAGGACCAGAAATACCAGGGCGAAAAAATAGTAGCGGAAGTTAAACCGCACCCAGGTCTTGCCAATGGTTTCCATTCCGCACTCGAAGGTGGCATTCTTGATGGGGTTCGGATTGTGGGGGACAACCTTGAGTAACCTGAGGATAATTGGGATAGTAAGCATCAGAAGAGTGAAGAGAACAGCAGCTACGAGATACAAACCTATATAGCCGTAATTAGAAAGCAACGATTATCCTCCCTGAATCACTGGTAAAACGGTTATCAGTATAACACCGCGATGCTAAAAAAACAAGAGGGCGCTTAGTTTTCCGTAGAAATCCGACACTCATCCTCCTTTATGAGTGGTGTTCTCATTCTTAGTCCCATATGAGGCCGGTGGTAATGATAGCGTTCCAGGA
>JAZFUA010000149.1:0-7354 GCA_036446975.1 Dehalococcoidales bacterium | reverse complement strand
AGTTTGTCCGGAATTATCCCCGAACTGTCCTAAAAGATGAGAAATCCGCGCCTGTTATCATTACCATTATTTTTTACACCGAATACTTCAGGCAGAAATTTGCGGGAACCAGCCGAAAGTAAGAAAGTATAACACATTTTCTTTGTTTTTTCAATGCAAAGAAACGGATAACCCGACCTTTTTGGGTTTTGGAAATCACACCCTGTCATGGTAAGCTAAGAGAAGTGATTTACTCTTGGAATATTTTTCATAAGGCTGCGGACTGAGATAATATGCTGGGAATTGGGCTGGCTATTACCGCTGCCTGCTGCTGGTCTATTGCTGCCATATTGGCCAGGCTGGGGCTTCAAAGTGGCCTTAGGGCTTCGACGGCCACTCTCATTTCCGCTTTATCCAGCCTCATGTTGCTGGGAACGCTGGCTCTCTTTATTAATTTTAACGATGTGGTAAACCTGTTGCCGCTGGCGCTTGCCTGGTTCGGTCTGATTGGCATAGTCAACTATGTAATGGGCAGGCAGTTCAACTACCTGTCGATAAAACATATCGGGGTGACTAAAGCTGCTCCCCTCTTTGCCTCGGCCCCCCTTTTCGCCATGGTCCTGGCGGTAATTTTCCTCGGTGAGACGGTTAACCCTCCCATCATCGCCGGTACGCTGATTATTATCGGCGGACTCTATCTGGTGGTGACCAGCTCGTGAGCACAAGGAGGAATAGCCTAATCGGCAGGGCTTTCGGTATTGGCGCCGGCTTGGCCTACGGGATAAGCTCGGTGCTTATCCGGCAAGGCGTTGGCAATTTGGC
The DNA here is from genome assembly GCA_036446975.1 of Dehalococcoidales bacterium. Lineage (GTDB taxonomy): Bacteria > Chloroflexota > Dehalococcoidia > Dehalococcoidales > UBA2162 > JAZFUA01. The sequence goes on along the minus strand of JAZFUA010000149.1, from coordinate 6,553 downwards.
GCCTCCTCTGGTCGGCGCTGCCATAGCCATGCTGGCAGGTAGCCTGGGATTGTCGATTAACGGCGGACGGGGTATCAAAACTGGCCTGACAGAAAACAAAAGAGCCGTTGTCTTCCTGTTTTGTTCCGGACTGGCGGCTGCCGGCGGCGTTATCGCCAGTTTTTTCGCCCTGAGTATGGCACCGGTAGTGATTATCAGTCCCCTGCAGAGTACAACCCCTCTCTTCACCTTACTCTGGTCCTGGCTTTTCCTGGGCCATCTGGAAAAAATCAGTCGCCGTCTGGTGCTGGGGAGCGTTCTGGTAGTCTCGGGGGTTATCCTGATAACCTTGGGCAAGACTATGTAGTCGGGCTGAGATAAGGGAAACACTGTTCCGAAGAAATGCTATCACAACCCCCGGAAACCGGGCGTCTAAGGCACACAACTGCCTCGAAAGAAGCCTGGAAAACCCCGCTAATTTCGCTGGTCTTCAGCTACTCCGAATAATCCCGTTCCTGCTCCAGGTACACCTATCTCCTGCGTATGTTCCCCAGAAGCATGGATAAGCCTTTAATACCTACCTTTATATCTCCAAGGGAGGTGGTATGCCGGATTCTCTGCCACGGATAGGAAGGACGCAGATAGAACTCGCGGTAAGCCCGCCTTACCCATTGCTGTATCTCATCTCTGCTCAGCCGGTCACTCTCAAATACCGGGGTTATTTCATTACCCGTCCCGGCATAGACGAAACTCTCCCAGGGAATAGCCTCCCCTTTTCTTGCTTCCATGTACAGGTCGTAAAGTTTAGTACCGGGAAAGGGGGTAGTAATGGAAAACTGGGCAAAATCGAGCTTGAGTTTCTTGGCAAACTGGATTGTCTGTCTGATGGTATCCGGAGATTCTCCGGGAGAACCAATCATAAAATAGCCTATGGTCTGCATTCCGGCTTCCCGGCTGAAACGGACCGCTTCAACCACCTGCTCCAGGGTAATCTCCTTATCCAGTACCTCTAAAATCTCCGGTGAGCCTGATTCTATTCCATAAGCAATAGAGTAGCAGCCAGCTTGCTTGATACTGCCCAACAATTCCTTATCAACAAGATTTACCCTGGTCTCACAGGTCCAGTGTATCTTTAATCCCTTTTTAATAATTTCATCAGCTATAGCCCGAGCTCTTTTTTTATCCAGAGTAAAGGAATCGTCATAAAAAGCGAGTTCCTTAATACCGAAGGTTTTCTGGTAATAGACAATTTCTTCTACCACTCTTTCAGGACTCTGGGCTCTGAACCGGTTGCCGAATATGGGTTTTGAGCAATAGGCGCACCGGTAAGGGCAACCACGGCTGGTAATGATGACAGAAAAGGGTAAAGCCCGTCCGTGAGGAGGGTGGGGTTTATATTTTTGCCAGGGGAGCAGGTGGTAGGCAAGAAAAGGCAGGGAATCCAGGTCAACGATTTTAGTGCTGGCCGGGTTACTGATTACCCCGCCGTCCTTTCTGTAGCTGATACCGGCTATGGTGTTTAATGGCTGTTTGTTTTCCAGAGCCTGGAGTAACTCAATGAATGTTTCTTCTCCCTCTCCCCTGACTATGATATCAATTTCAGGGGCAATTGCCAGTGTTTCTTCAGGGAGCAAGGTAGCATGGGTACCCCCCAGAACGATGGGTAAATCCGGGTAGTTTTTTTTCAGGTGACGGGCGGTAGCTATGGCGGTATGTATTGAAGGCGTCATAGCGGTTAGCCCGATGATATCGGCATCCTTTACCAGCGGCGCCACAGCGTCCGGTTGAAGATTCAGGGCGTTAGCATCCACTATGGTTACCGGATAGCCCTCTTTCTCCAGTATAGCGGCGATTAAGGCCAGTCCCATCGGGGGTTGAGGGTACCGGGTTAACTGGTTAGGATTTACCAAAGCTACTTTAAGCATTTTTATCTACCAAGATAAGCATCCCATCCACCCTGGTCTACTACATTAATCCAGAGGTGGAGAGACAGATAAGCCTCACTTTGCCCTGATTTATACAGCAGGAACTCAACTTTCTGGTCATTGCCTGCCGTTTCCGGTCGAAAACTGATTGTTTCCTCCCATTTTTCATCCTGCTCCAAAACAAAGGGCCCCCGGGTATTATTCTGCACTCCGTTTATTCTGATTTCCAGAGAATAACTGGCTGTTTCCTGCTCACGGTTTATTATGCCCACTTTTACCGTTGCCTCATCGCCTGTCATCAGTTCGGTGGGGTAATTATCAGCCTGGCCTTCATTTCCCAACAGGTAAAACTCGGTAAATCTCTCGGCGGTCATGGGTACCCCTACGGAATAGAACAGAGCCGCGATACCGCTGAAGATAATCAATGCCAGGGCCACGAACAAAGTCCTGTCCAGCCGTGAAGAGCCCATCTGATATTTCATCTAGGATAAATATAATCTAAATAAGGACTGCGGGCAACACCGAGGTCATACCCGCATTCGAAAAATATTGGAACCCGTAATCATTAGATAGTGGCTAAGTCTAGGGTATTTGTCTTCTCAAGAAACAGCCTCCTGAGAGGGAAAATATTCGGAAACTTTTACCCTCAGGCATCCTGGGGGAAAGCAACTTCGGAATAGAGAAACTCCAGTTTATGTTGGTGCCCCAGTTCTTGTGATGCCATCTCTTCAAGCAGTTTTCTTACCTCTCCTTCAGGGTGGGCCTGGCTGAGACTGAGATAAGCCTGATGGGCTATCATTTCCCGGTTGATTGCCGCTAAACAGATATCCTTGAGTGGCATACCCGGATATATTTTCATCTGCTCGGATTGCTCGGCAATCTGGTAACCTATCACCTGCTCGGTACTCAGGGCACCGTTTTTTAACTCACCGCGAAGATAACTCTCCAGTAATTGCTGGTGCCCGTGTTCCTGCCGGATCAGTTCCTGAAAAACGTCTTTGGCGGCTTCATCTGTTATTCTCTGGCTCAGGTCGGTGTACAATTGCTGGGCGATGACTTCCTTCTCTATGGCCATTTGTAATATCTCTTTGAGAGTTAGCTCATTTGCCATTGCCATCTCCTCTAATTTCTTCTAAAGGAATGTGTCCGCTAGCCAGGTCCGTTTACTAAAAAGCCAGAAAAGCAGAAGTATCCAATTAATCTAACCTTATCCGGAATATGAAATGTGACGGCTGGCTTATATCATGCGTGTGGGGGTTCGCTTTTCAGGTTATTGCTGTAACATTGCCACTATCTCGCCGGGTTCGGGGAAGCGTTGTGACTCCGAGAGTGAAAATATGAGGTATCCGTCCATAAAGACATCGAAAATGCCGTCTTTTTCCTCGACAAGATTAGCCTTTATTCCCAGGGCTTTGTCAAGTTCGTCCGCCAGACCGGCGGCTGCCGGGGTAAAGGCTCAATCCGAGCAGTAATAAATATGTATTTCCACGACCATTCTCCTGTTGATAGCGATGTGCTATCTATCTTTTCATCAATTTTAATATATTTATCAGGTAATTACCAACTGGAATATTTACCGGATAGTGTTGCTGCCCGTTTTTACCGTGCTATAATCATCTAATGCTCCTCACAGGGACTTATTATGGATGAAAAAAGCCTGGAAATCCTGGGGTTTAATGAGATACGACAAAAACTTGCCGGATACGCCTCCTTTTCCGCCAGCCGAGAGCTGATTCTTGAACTCATACCGGTTTCCGATTTTGAGAAAGTCTCTGTGTGGCTCAAGCAATCAGAGGAAGCACGTCATCTCCTGCTCCTGGAACCCGGTTTTTCTGTTGACGGAGCCTCCGATATTCGTGAAACAGCCGAAATGGCAGCCCTGGGAAAAATAATTGAGCCAGTAAGCCTGATCGAGACGGGAAAGACTCTGGCAGTTATGAGACGAATAAGCAGCAGTCTGCAGGAAAAATCAAAAGAGTTTCCGTCACTATGGGAAATTTCTAAAGACATCACAGGATTTCCCGGACTGGAAAAAGATATTACCCGCTGTCTTTCTCCCAATGGCGATGTACTGGACAACGCTTCAAAAGAGTTAGTCGGCATCAGGAGACGGCTTGGTGATGTACGCCAGGAATTACGGGGACGCTTGGAAGCGATAATCAGAACGCCTGAAGGACAGAGAATAGTCCAGGAGCCTCTGATAACCGAGCGCGAAGGACGTTATGTGATACCGGTTAAAGCCGAATCCCGGCGGTCAATTGAGGGCATCACTCATGACGTCTCAAACACCGGAGCCACCTTATTTGTTGAACCGATGGTGACAATTGAACTGGGGAACACCGTCCGCGAGCTGATATCCGAGGAAAAGCGCGAGGTCGAAAGGATTTTACGCAGTCTCAGTATGGCCGTGGGGGCACATGAGACAGAGATATTAACCGGCATTTCACGATTGGCAGAACTGGATTCGGTCCTGGCCAAGGCCAGGTACGCCCGTGAGGTGAAGGCCTGTGAACCACACATTATGGAAGACGGGACTCAATCTTTTATTACACTGGTAGAAGCCAGGCATCCCTTACTGGGGCGAAAAGCGGTACCCCTTTCCATTGAGATAGGACGGGATTTTTCTACCCTGATCATCACCGGGCCCAACACCGGCGGGAAAACGGTAGCCCTGAAGACTATTGGCCTGCTGGCTCTAATGACCCAGGCGGGAATTCCGATTCCGGCAGCTCCGGAAACCCGCCTTCGCCTGTTTGACGAAATATTCGCCGATATCGGTGATGAACAAAGTATCGAACAGACCCTCTCCAGTTTCAGCTGGCATATAAAAAACATTGTGCGTATTCTTGAGAATGCCACCGCGAAGAGTCTGGTGCTACTGGATGAACTGGGCACAAGTACTGACCCTGCCGAAGGTTCGGCCCTGGCCCGCTCAGTATTGCTCCACTTATTATCATCACGAATAATGACGGTTGCCACCACTCATTACAGTGATTTAAAGGCATTTGCCCACACCACGGAGGGTATACAAAACGCATCTTTTGACTTTAACCCTGATACCCTCACTCCAACCTATCACTTGACACTGGGAATTCCGGGAGGCAGTAATGCGCTGGTAACAGCCGAGCGTCTGGGAGTATCCCCGGTTATTATCGACAAAGCCAGGACGATGCTGTCTGAAGGCGCTCTCAACCTGGATGCTGCCCTGGCCGATGTTATGGCAGAAAAACAAAAAATTCAAGCGGTCAGGGAGCTTCTGGAAACCGAAAAAAGTGAGACGGAAGAGCGAAAAACCGAGCTTGAAAGCAAGCTTTCCCAGCTAAGAGATACGGAACAGCATATTATTCAGGAAGCCAGGGACAGAGTTGTCCGGGAAGCGGCTGAACTGCAAAGACAAATCCGCCAGGTGAATTCTGAGTTACGCAAGCAGGCCCGGAGAGAAACGGTAAATATGGCCAGACAAACGCTGGCAGATACACGGGCCCGGCTGGATAGTGAAGAGTGGACTCCCAAGGCGCCGGAGACTGAAGGTAAGCCTGTTTCAGTGGGCGACACCGTCTATTTAAGAGAGAGCCATCTAAAAGCCACCGTGCTCTCTATCTCGAAGAAAACAGGGGAGGTTGAGCTTCAGGCGGGTCAGATAAAGATTAAAGTCGGGATGAACAGCCTGGAAAAAGCCCCCGCCGGAACCAGGCCAACATCAGAGAGCAGGGATAAAATAATTGCCCCGCCAGCCGGCACTACCCGGGCCGAGCTTGACCTGCGGGGTAAACGGGCGGATGAGGTAGAGATTGCCCTGGATAGTTATCTCAACGATGCCGCTCTGTCAAACCTGAACGAGGTTTTGATTATCCACGGTATCGCCACCGGAACGGTACGCCAGATAGCCAGAGATTTTCTCACCTCTCACCCGCTGGTCAAATCATTCCGGGCAGGCGGACAGGGAGAAGGCGGTGACGGAGCTACGGTGGTAAACCTTTAGTGGCTGTTTATTCCCCGTCAGTGAGGTGTAATAAAGTGTCTCTAATATCAAAGAAGTTCTTTTTGAGCCGCTCCAAAATGCTGGCTTTTCTTAACGAGCTTGAAGAGACCCCAGACCCCGGCGCCGAGTCATTTTATATGCTGCCCGAACATACCGTTTCGGAAATCGAGGATTTACTGAAGAAAATTAATCTCCAACCCCTGCCCGATGAACTGGCTGGGATGGTGGCTTCTTCCAGGAACGGAGGCGTTCTTTTTTGGGGTAAAAAACGGAAATACCTGGTGTTACCCCCTTTTCCTCTCAAAGAGAAGACCGTTTTCGCCGGCTATATCGGTGAGTTTCTACGCAGGTTACTCGAAAGCGATTTCCGGATAGGGTTAATCCTGCTGCATCTGGGCAGCTACGCAATCGGTATTTGCCAGGGTGAGAAACTCATCTCCAGTAAAGTGGGAACCGGTCTTATCCACGGGCGGCATAAAAAAGGAGGCTCGTCACAGCAGCGTTTTCAGCGTCGACGCCAGAACCAGATAAACGAGTTTCTGGACAGGGTATGCCTTCACGCACGGGAACAACTTGAGCCCCACATAAAGCACCTGGATTATATTATTTATGGAGGTCCACACCATACGGTGCTCCAGTTTCAAAAAAGGTGTTCATTTCTACAGCC
>JAZFUA010000148.1:0-3883 GCA_036446975.1 Dehalococcoidales bacterium | reverse complement strand
TCTCGTAAAATTTTGCGCTGTCTTCCTCGAGTTTTCGGGCAAAGCTCATCGCCGCCGAAGCGGTGTTTATTTCTGTCATAGCCATCGCTGGATGACGACCTTGCTTTCGGTAAAGAACCTGACAGCTTCCTTTCCCTGGGTATGGAGTACCCCGAAAAAGGAGTCCTTCATACCGCTGAAGAGGAAAAACGCCATGGGGGCCACTATTCCTATATTTATGCCTACATTACCACTAGTGGCATTATACTGGAACTCCCGGGCACTTTGGCCGCTTGAGGTAAAGATGGCATTGCCGTTTCCGTAAGGACTGGCGTTACATATCCGGATTGCTTCATCAAGGGTATCGGCTCGCATGATGCTCATCACAGGACCAAATATTTCTTCACTGCCTATCTTCATCTCCTGAGTGACATTCTCAAAGATAGTCGGACCCAGAAAACAGGTATCAGGGTAATTGCCGGATATTTTAAAATTCTTCCTGCCGTCCAGCCGGAGTTTAGCTCCTTCTTCTGTACCGCTTTCAATATAGCCCAGGACCTTCTCCTTCTTGGCCTGGTCCTTCAAGGGACCCATCTGAACCGATTCATCCAGCCCGTAACCGATGACTATCCTGGAGGCTGCGCTAACAATCTCATTTACGAAATCAGTATAGAACTTATCGTCTTTACCTACGATAAGAAGATTAGCCCCCGATAAACACCTTTAGCCAGTATTACCGAAGAATGAGGTCATCATAGCCGGAATAGTGCGTTCGACATTACAATCCGGCATGATGACCATAAAGTTTTTGGCGCTTGCCTGGGCAATGGCTCTTTTACCGAGTTGTCCGCACTTAGCGTAAATATACTTACCGGCCCTGGTTAAGCCGACAAAGGTAATACCGGCGATGTCCGGATGCTCCACCAGCTGATCTCCCACAATGCCGAACGGATGATTCTTCCTGATTATGGGGAGGAAGCCCGCTTATATAGCTCTATTATCTCGTCCTTAGTCGCCTGGCGAGGATTATTCGCGGGACTTCCACTGGCAATGGCATCCACGGCCATCTGAGGAGCCAGGCGCTCCAGCTTTTCCAGGTCTACATCAAGCTGGCATAAAGAAAATACCTTAATATCACCAGTCAGTTTTTCGACAGCTTTTACTGCCAATCGGCCAGCTTCCAGGTCTGTCTTTCCAGCGATATCTTCTCCCATCGCCCGGGCGATATGAGCGTACCTGGTTGGATTTCCGATATAGCTAAAATCCATTATCAACGGCAAGAGAGCAGCATTAGAAGCTCCGTGTGGTACGTGAAAGTATGCCCCGATTGGACGAGACATTCCGTGGACCAGAGCTACCGAGGAGTTGCTGAAAGCAATGCCGGCTTGTAGCGCCCCCAGCATAGTCTTCTCTCTTGCCTCTTCGTTGTTTCCGTCAGTCCACGCCTGTCTAAGATTTGTTGAGATAAGCTCGATGGCCGAAAGGCAGAATATATCGCTCATCGGTTGAGCCCTTAGGGAAACATAAGCTTCGATAGCGTGGGTAAGAGCGTCAAGTCCAATTGAAGCAGTAAGCTCGGGAGGACAGGAGAGTGTCAACAGAAAGTCAACAATAGCTAACCGTGGTATGACCAGAGGACTGCTAATAAGCATCTTAACATTACTCTGTGTCTCGGTGATGATTGTATATGGGGTAACCTCGGAGCCTGTGCCAGCGGTGGTAGGGATGGCTACCAGGGGGACTCCCTTTTTGGCAATCTTACCTGCTCCCCGGTAATTCTCAATTGAGCCCGGATTGGTAACCATTACGGAAATAGCTTTGGCAGTATCGATAGGACTGCCCCCACCTACCGCTATAACGAAATCACAGGAGTCTTCTTTGAAAGCCCTGAGACCTTCCTGCACTATTTCCAGTGTTGGCTCAGTATGAACTCCATCATATATGGCATATTGGAGGTTAGACTGTTCCAGCGAACGTTTGATACCTTCCATTGCCGGCAGGTTGGCCATAATTGCATCTGTAACAACTAAGGCTTTCCTGACTTCCAGCTTTCCTGCTTCTTCTCCAACTTGTGCTGCCGCCCCCCTCCCCACGATTATCGGTGGAATCAGGAACGACCTTATTGATGACATTTGCATCTCCCTTTTGAACCGTTATTTCTAAACTACTACACTAATCTGCTTTGTAGCTATTAAAGGCTTTCTGTACCAGCCAATCTGAATCAGCAGCCGGCTTTGGTCAGGGCAGCTCCAGTTACCGGCTTTGTTAGAATCCCTTTGGGTGCGTACAAGGGCTGTCTGGAGTAGCGAAAGGAGAAAGCAGCGCCAGGTGTACCACCGGCCACAAACAATTGGATACATTCCGGAGAAACAAGGACGGGGACCATTGCCCCTGGATTCAGCGCCTTTTCAAAAACGGCTTTGCGGGCTGCGGGTACTGCCCCATTTTCGATTGCCTGGAGAATGCCTTTCTTATCAGCATCAGTGAGGTCTTCATACGGCACGGCTATCCGACGGTATAACTCAGTTTTAAGACTTTCCTGGTCGTATCCCATTTTATTCAGTTCAGAAACTAACTCGGGGAACAGGATTATGAGGTGATTATTCGTTACCCGTTGAAGAATCATACCTGTGATTCCCCACCGGGGGAACAAGGGGCGATCGGTCCTCATTAAATGGGCGACGATGTTATCCAGAATCCCATTGGCGGTCCAGGTTCCAATCGTTCCGCCATAGGGATTGGTTTGGGGGCTGGAACTGGATATCGAGGCAACTGTGACGCAGCTTTCATCCGGTTTAAAACCTCGAGTCGTATGGTAAGGTTGCCACGGACTTTCTTCATTTTCAGAAAAGGTATAGAAAGTGTGGGGAGATACCCTTCCGGTTAATGCCATATCATTCATACCCGGCCATGTCCGGCCGATATTAAGTGTCGCTAACCTCACAGATCGCCCGATGGTATTATTAGCCCGCCAGCCGTGTCCCAGGAAACCAATGCCGGAACTCATATTAATCTCTTTTGCTAGCGGTCCGGTCACCACGATCATAAAGGTGAAGGAACCTGCCGAAGTCAGGACATGAAGATGGTCGAAATCTGTATCCAGGATTACTTCCATTGCGGTAATTATCACCGGTAAGTACTCTGGTCTGGCGCCTGCCATCACCGCATTAATAGCTATCTTTTCAATTGTAGCAATACCAAGTTTGGGTTTTATCCGGCCGATTACTTCATCCGGAGAACGAGTAGTTCCAGAGAGCATCCACCTGACACTTTCAGGAGTAGGTGGCACCAGGGGTAACCCGTCACCCCGGTACCTCGCCAGAAAATCCTGGTTGAATTCTTCAAAGACTATCGGGTAGGATCCCGCAACGAACTTAACGCTGGGCGGTCCGTCTTCGTCTCTTTTCTGTTGCGGTGGGTTCGCCTCCTCCGGCGTTAGAGGAGTGGTTAGAGCATCGATAAGATCGTCAAAGACTGCCTCGACTATAGGTCGGATAGTATCCACCTTCCCCCGCAGCTTGTAAAACTCGGATGACTTTATTTGCCGGTGGCGAAACGTAGGCATAGAGTGGTCGTTAGAAGCAGAAATAGCGTCATCATCAAAGGTATCACAGTTGATATACACACCTGGTTTACCCATTTTCTCTATCTTTACCGTACCGGCCACGCCGGTATAGGTACAAGACCCTCAGTCTCCCACGCCATATACGAAGGTATCAATCTTTGGAACCCACTCATTTGCGTCTTTATCATTAATTAAATAGTCACCTGATAAAAAGGTGGACTCGGCAGTCGGATATTTTTTCTTTAACAGTTCCGCGAATACTGAATAAAAGTTTTCCATGCCATCTTTTTTATTTGAATAAAACCCCACCATTTTACCAGCTAAATCCGTGATACGTGG
>JAZFUA010000147.1:0-2663 GCA_036446975.1 Dehalococcoidales bacterium | reverse complement strand
ATTAATCCACAGCCGACCACACCAACATTCTTAATTTCCATGTTTCTCCTATCCTTTCTTTTAGCTTATTACCGCCTCTTTGCGCAGTTCCGCAATTCTCTCCTGGCTATATCCAATCTCAGTCAGTATCTCTACGGTATGCTCACCCGGTGTCGGCGGCAGCTTTCTGATTCTGCCCGGTGTGTCAGATAACTTGATGGCGATACCGGTCTGCTTTATTTTACCCTCAATGGGGTCGTCCATCTCGGTGACCATTTGACGGTGCAGCACCTGCTGGTCAAGAAATACTTCATCCAGCGAACAGACTTTGGCTATGGGTATATCTTTCCGGCTCAGCATCTCAAACCACTCATCCCTGGTTTTGGTCAGGAAATACTGTCTGAGGTATGTCGAAATTTCCGCCCATTTTTTATCCGCTGCATCCCGATAAAGATGCTCCAGTTCAAAATGGCAGGCGATAAAATCCTCCCGACCGATTTCCCGGCAAAACTTCTCCCATAGCCATGGCTCGATGCAGGCAATGGCTATGAATTTCCCGTCTTTAGTCTGGTAGGTGTTGTAGTAAGGGTAGTCACCACCAAGGGTTGTCTCTCCCCGCCTGGGGAGAACCCCATGCTCAAAGTAATCGGTGGCTCTGCCGGTCAGCAGTGAAATGACCGAATCGGTAAAGGAAATATCGATATATTGTCCCTTCCCGGTCTTACCCCGGGCGATTAGAGCGGTGAGGATTCCAATAGCGGCAAACATGGCACCTCCGCCAATATCACCTACCAGATTGAGCGGAATAACCGGCGGGCCATTCCTGCTGCCTGTTAAGTCCAGCGCTCCACCCAAAGCGATATAATTAATATCGTGCCCGGTCAGGTCACGGTAGGGGCCATCCTGTCCATATCCAGTCAGAGAGCAGTAGATTATTCCAGGATTTATCCGGCTTATTGTTTGATAGTCAATACCCAGGCGTTTCGCTACACCTGGCCTGAACCCTTCAATAATAACATCCGCCTTCTCGGCTAGACGGTAAAAAATGCGGCGGGCTTTTTCCGACTTCAGGTTCAGGCTGATACTCCTCTTGTTCCGGTTAACCGTCCGATACCGACGGTGCCTCCGGTCTCCTCCACCGGTAACTGCCTGACGAAATCCAACTGCCCGCTTTCCTGCGGTTGGCGGTGCCTCAATCATAGTGACTTCCGCACCGAGGTCACCTAAAACCATAGTGCAGAAGGAACCGGGCTCTGCCCGGCTGAAGTCCAAAATCTTGATACCATCCAGGGCTAACAATTTGCTCATTCGGTTATCGGATATCCCCGGTGAGATTATTTACCAGCCGCTCACCATCCTTCCAAGAAGGAGGTAGATGTATTTCAGTATGAAGGGTAAGATATTGTGGGGATTTTCTCCCCGCAATAACACCATATTCTGAAGGCCAGGTGATTGCCTTGTTTAATCCATTTGTCGAACTGGTTTCACTATTGACAGGCGCCGGTTACCTGGCTCGAAATACAGGCTTTCGCTTTTCCGTAAAAGCCGTCATCCCCTCGTCGAAGTCCTCAGTGTCCAACAGCCCGGCAAATAAAGAATTTTCCAGGCGCAGACCATCTTCCAGAGCCATGCTGGTGCCCCTGATCATGGCCTCTTTGGCTGCCCTGATCGCCAGCGGGCCTGCCTTGCAGATATCCTCAGCCCATTTCCTGGCAGTAGGCATAAGCTCAGGCAATGGAACAATTTTGTTTACCAGGCCTATTCGATAAGCTTCCTGGGCATCTATCGGTTTCCCCATAAGTATTATCTCAGCAGCTTTACACCAGGGTACCATGCGGGGTAACCGCTGAGTGCCTCCCCAGCCCGGTATCAATCCCAGAGTTACCTCGGGTGTGCCCAGACGAGCATTCTCGGCGGCTCTTCTGATATCACATGCCAGGGCTATTTCCAAACCGCCACCCAGCGCCACGCCATTGATGGCGGCAATAACCGGTTTCCATAGCTCCAGCCCGCGCATAAGTGTTGTTGGGAATTCACCGGGGCGGTTCCGCATTTCCTTCATGAAGGGAATCATATTTTTTATATCGGCGCCCCCGCAAAATGCCTTTTCACCGGCACCGGTAATAATTCCCACCCACAGCTCGGGGTCATCACGGAAATCGACAAGTGCGTCCCGCAGCTCCTGATTTGTCGACACGTCAATGGCGTTATACGCTTCAGGGCGATTAATGGTAAAGATGGCAATCCGGCCTTCTTTAGTATAATCGATGGCCATAGTAAGCCTCCTTTTATGATTTTGGGGTTAAGCTGCTGTCATGTAGGAAGAGAATACTGCTTCTCATTTTAACCTAGCGCTTGCGCTTCGTCAAGGCAGTGAGCCTATCATCTACCTCGGCACCGGTGATGAAGTGGATGTTGGATTGGAAGGCTAGGCGAGAAGAGGCAGCACAGACATAACATCAGCCTGATCATCTTATCCACTGATAGTTGGGGCAAAATACCTTTTTTAACCCTAATTTATAGGGCAATTGCCCTATTGACAATAACCCGTCTGGATTGCTATACTGACGGATATTTATTTTTAAACTAGTTCTTTTCAATTAAGTAAGTGACTGGCAAAGGAGGCATACTATGGTTCCTCAATCTTCCCCATCATCTCTGGACGTAGCAAAGCTGCGGGATGA
>JAZFUA010000146.1:0-3061 GCA_036446975.1 Dehalococcoidales bacterium | reverse complement strand
GTGGTTACAGATGTGAACTATGCCAATATCGAGAGGCTGGTGGATGGAGCCGACTTGATAATGGACGGACTGGACAACCTTGAAACGCGCCTGCTGATAAACGATGTTTCCTTAAAGCATAAGATTCCCTGGGTTTATGGCGGAGCTATTTCTTCATCCGGAATGACCATGACCATAATCCCTGACGAAACACCCTGTTTTCGATGTTTTTGGACCAGCCCACCATCGCGAGAAATAGCCTTGACCTGTGACACGACAGGAGTAATTAATCCAGCCCCGCTGGTTATTGGTTCTCTGCAAGCGGCAGAAGCGATGAAGATTTTAGTCGGAGCCAAAGAAATAAACCGGGACCTGATTGTTATAGATGTTTGGAGAGGCGAATTCAGTCATTTAAAGCTGGGGCGCCGTACCGATTGCCCGGCCTGTCAAGGAGAGTATGAGTACCTTGGAGCAAAATTTGGCACAAGGACAACTTCTCTCTGCGGGCAAAATTCGGTACAGGTATTAAATCCTCAAGCTGGCGAGGTTTCGTTTGAAAGACTGGCAAAGCAACTAGCTGCTGTGGGAGATGTGAGTCACAACGAATTCCTGCTTCGCTTCCGGATAGATAACCAGGAAATGGTGATTTTTCCTGACGGTCGGGCTATCGTGAAGAATACCAATGACGAAGCTCTGGCAAGAGGATTATACTCCAAATATATCGGTGCGTAAGCAACAGGCAGAATATTATTATGATTTATCTGGATAACGCAGCAACATCATGGCCAAAGCCGGAAAGTGTTTACCGGGCGATGGATGAATTCCTGAGAACCGGCGGGGGTAATCCTGGGCGCGGAGGCCACAGTAAGGCAGTAGCGGCCAGCCGATTAATGGATGATGTCAGGCTTCTACTGACTAGATTGATTAATGCTCCGGATAAAGACCGTGTAATATTTACCTTTAATTGTACCGATTCACTGAATATCGGACTTAAAGGACTGCTTAAACCAGGTGACCATGTCATTACCAGTTGTATTGAGCATAATTCTGTAGTACGTCCGCTGAGAAAGCTGGAACAACAGGGAATCAGGGTGACGCGAATCTCTCCTCGCTCAGGGGACAGCTTTGTAACTCCGGATGATATTGAAAAAGCGCTAACCGGGGAAACCAAACTGCTGGTGATGACCCACGCCTCCAATGTTAACGGAGTTATTCAGCCAATCAGGGAGTATGGTTTAATAGCCCGGCAGCGTAATCTGATATTTATGGTAGATGCGGCGCAAACTGCGGGCAGGTATCCCCTTGATGTCCAGCTAAATAATATCGATCTGCTGGCCTTTTCGGGGCACAAGGGGCCACTGGGACCAACGGGTGTGGGTGTCCTCTATATAAGCGAACGGGTTGACCTGGATTCAATGAGGGAGGGTGGCACCGGTTCGCAATCGGAAATAGAAGAACAACCAAGCGTTCTGCCCGATAAATTTGAGTGCGGTACAGCCAACACTGTTGGTATTGCCGGGTTGGGCGCCGGACTCGAATTTATCCTCGACGAAGGGATGGAGAAAATACTGGTACATGAGCAGTCGTTAACAGCCCGTCTGTATGATGGCCTGTCCCGGACCGAGGGGATTACTGTGTACGGGGCTACCGACCGGGAAAAGCAGGTTCCGATTATTTCTTTCACCGCAGGGGGGGCTGAGCCGGGAGAAATGGCAGCAATACTTGACCAGGCCTTTGATATTAAGGTAAGGGCAGGACTTCATTGCGCCCCGGCGGCCCATAAGACAATGGGTACTTTCCCGAGAGGAACGCTGCGTTTGAGTCCGGGATATTTTAACACCCCCGAAGAGATTGACTTTACTCTCCAGGCTATTAAGAAAATTGTTCGGACAGGGAACTTGCAGGAGAGTTATACCGGACTGCCTGGAAAAAATCAGTAACAAAAAAAGGAGACCAATGTAAAAGTGACAGAAAATAATCCAAAAGTAGAGAAATTAAAATTCAAGACCATTGAGATACCGAAGCTGACCAGGGGTATAGCCGGGGATTCCAGTGAGCTAATCGGTAATACACCGCTGGTCAGGTTGAACCGGGTCACCGAAGGCCTGAAAGCAGAGGTGGTTGCCAAGCTTGAGTCCTTTAACCCCATATCCAGTGTCAAAGACAGGATTGGGGTGGCAATGATTGTGGATGCCGAAGAGAAAGGACTCATCAAAAAAGACACTGTTATTGTCGAGCCTACCAGCGGCAATACCGGTATCGCACTGGCTTTTGTCTGTGCTGCCCGGGGTTACCGGCTCATTCTGACGATGCCAGATACGATGTCTGTGGAACGGAGGCAACTTCTTTCCATATTCGGCTCTGAGCTGGTACTCACTCCTGGGGCTGAAGGGATGCCTGGGGCAATAAAAAAAGCGGAGCAAATGATCGAGGAGAATAGCAATTACTTTATGCCTCAGCAGTTTAAAAACCCGGCCAATCCGGAAATACACAGGTTAACCACTGCTGAAGAGATATGGAGAGATACGGATGGCAAGGTGGATATCCTTATCTCAGGCGTCGGGACTGGCGGGACGATTACCGGAGTTGCAGGCGTACTCAAACCAAGAAAACCGGAATTTAAAGCCATTGCTGTCGAACCAATTGATTCACAGGTGCTTTCCGGGGGAAAACCGGGACCCCACAAGATACAAGGTATCGGGGCTGGCTTTGTGCCTGATATTCTGAGAACGGATTTGATTGATGAAATTGTTAAGGTAACCAATGAAGATTCTGGAATAATGGCAAGGAGATTGGCAAAAGAAGAAGGGATACTGGCCGGAATATCATCCGGAGCAGCTACCTGGGCAGCTCTGGAAGTGGCTAAGAGACCGGAAAATAATGGCAAACTTATAGTAGTAATCCTGCCTGACACCGGGGAGCGATATTTATCTACCTGGCTTTTCGACGGAGCTTAACCGGAAACGGCAGCTATTAAGGACCAGCGAGATAAATTGAACGATAACGTAAAAATAAAAGGAAACCTTTCTCATCCTCGGGAACGATAAATAGAGGAAGGCTATAGATAGTAAAACGCTAGTAA